>CAMCBD010000009.1 GCA_945872825.1 Nitrosomonas ureae | reverse complement strand
ATACCTTCCTGATGGCCTACAACTTCGCCAGACGCCTGAAAACTCTCAAGGGACTCACGCCCTACGAATACATCTGCAAAATCTGGACAAATGAGCCAGAACGTTTTATCTTTGATCCATTCCAGCACATCGTGGGACTAAACAGCTAGCCAGTGGCTTGCCGTTTTGAGTTGGTTGTGTCTGATCCATCAGCCACCCTCTCCAGCAGTCAGAAATTGTACGACGGCCGATGCTATCTGTTCCCCGGCATTACCTTTACCAAATGGGTTTTCCGTAGTATTAGCTGTATCAAACCATGATTTGTCTAAGAGAGTTGCCTCAAGCATCTCTTCAAGGCGCTCTCCTGAGTGACCGACAAGCCGCCCAATACCACAGTCAATCACTTCGGGTCGTTCAGTCGTATCACGCAGGATTAACAGTGGCTTACCCAGTGAAGGTGCCTCTTCTTGAATACCTCCGGAATCAGAGATCACTAACCATGCGCGTGAGAGTAAGTGCAGAAAATCGTCATATTTGAGCGGATCAACGCAGTGGATTCGCTCTGCACCGGTAAATTCCGCATCAACCACGGCACGCACCGATGGATTTGGGTGTACTGGAAAAACAAGTTCAACATCTTGATGTCGTCCCACAAATCGCCGGAGTGCTTTCAAGTGTGAGGACATAACCTGCCCGAAATTCTCTCGACGATGTGTCGTAAGTACAATCAAACGCTTACCTGCAAAACTGTCAAGAAATTTAGAGAATGACGAAGAAGCCGGAGAGCGTGCGAGAATGTGCTGGAGTGCGTCAACAACCGGGTTTCCAGTTAGCACAATGGATTTTTTCTGGACACCTTCAGAAAGTAAAATCTCAACATTTTTTGGGGTGGCGGCGAAATGGAGATCCGCCAATTGAGTAATTAGACGACGATTCATTTCCTCTGGGAATGGGCTATGGCGATTACCAGTGCGCAGGCCTGCTTCAACGTGAGCCACGGGTATCCGTGCATAAAAAGCTGCCAATGCACCGGCAATCGCTGTTGTCGTGTCACCCTGAACTAAAACTAAATCGGGCCGCTCCGCTAGGAGCAATGGCTCCAGCGCTTCAAGCACCCGCGCCAATACAGCATTAGGAGTCTGACCAGGCATCATGACTGCTAGGTCATGATCAATGCTTATGTCAAGTTCGTGTATAAAGGGCCGCAGCAAGTCTGTATGCTGCGAAGACGAGACATTGATGCTTCGCAAAGTATCGTGACTTCGTTCAATAGCCCATATAACCGGCGCCAGCTTAATTATCTCTGGCCGGGTTCCAAAGAGCGTCAGAATTGTCTTCACATTGTTACGATTAGCTCCTGATCTTGCGGTCATTATGACTTCTCCTCTACGGGCACTGTTAAGGAATCTTGCTGTACTTTTTTTCCTCTTCTATCGATTTCGGCAGACCATTTTTTTGATGCGATTCGTCTGTCGATTTTGCCGACCTTTATCCAACAAATCATACCAATAAGCATGTAGGGTAAATTCAAGCAGACTGTGTAGATAACTGAGGCTGCAAAGGGAATCTGTGTTTCGTGAAGCGCCATCGAAAGACCTAATGTAAAAGCTAACTGTGTCGTGCCCAATTGGGCTGGAGAGGACGGTAATGTGAGGCCAATCACCATAAGTGTCCATACTGAAATTGCCATAGAGATTGTCAATGTATAGCCAGCCGAATATGCACATAACCAGATCGCACCAATAATGCAACCCCATTGCAAGACAGATAGCAAGAAGATATTGACTACTATAGAAGGACTGCTCAATGCTGAAAAACCCACAAGACCACGCTTGAGTTGATTTTTATTTAGTTCTAAAAACTTTTCTGGGAGGAGACTAATTACCAACAATCTTAAATGATATCGGACTTTCGAAGGTACCGAAAGCACCGCAATTGTTAGCAAACCTGCCCCGACCATAAATAGGGCGATAAATCCAGCTATAGCAACATACTCTGGCAACTGCGGGTCAATAATTAAAAGGATGCCGAACAGTGCCACTACCACCATAAAATCAAAAATCCGTTCGACCCCTATCGATGCAAGGATAGCGGTCGTTGCAATGTGTGATCTCCGCCCGATTAGCACAGCCCTGAGGATCTCTCCGGAATGAGCGATACTTAGATTGGCTGCAGTACCTATATAAGCTGCAGAATGCAATGTAGACATCCCTACGTGTGCCACTGGCCCTAAAATAACAGACCAGCGCCAAGCCTTAATCAGCATGAATAACATCCCAGCCGGTAAAACCAGTATAGCTGGTATCAACTCAGCAGTCCGGAGGCTCTCTAACGCAGAATGAGTGTCGATGTCACGCATTGAGAACCAGAAAAAGAAGGCTCCTATCACAATGCCATACATTGTCCATTTATACTTATTTTTTATTGTCATAAGGTTTTTGTGTATTCGTAGTACATGGTAATGGATTTAGATATTATATATTAATATATATACTAGTGTAACTGAAACTAGCATTTCAAAACCAAAAATAAAAGCGCTATATTTTATTTCTTGTATTCTCCAGAGAAATTATAAGAAACAATACTAAGTCGTTACATAATCCATTGTGTGAGACGGCTGTCATAGGCATTGGCACAATTCAACGACACATTGCAAAATAGCTTTAGACATCTGCTCCAGCAAAGAATCCATTACATTTTTTACATTCCCAATACGGTGTTCTCGAATCGATTACGATACTATGGCATTAAGTATAATACCTACGAGGCGGCTTAGAAACTGAAAATAGAGAGGAAATTTCCCTGCAATTTATCTCTAAGGGTTTGGTTTCCCGCCCCTTGGGGCGAGAGCTGGCTGAAAACCAGCAGATTGAAGAGCACAGATAATACTTCACTGCTTGCGGTGAGGTGCGTTATTTGAAACTAAAATGACTTACAATTGTGAACCCTTTTTAGGGGGTGTCAATAATTTTGTGTAATGACCATCTAACAGAAATTTTTCCCGAGCAGCTTCCGATGATCCTGCCGCCCAATTGGGATCTGTGCTCAGCACCAATCCGACTCATCACGCTGTCTGAGATTTATTAACCAATCTTGTCAGTAAGATAGCTGCTTTAGAATTGTAAATATTTAAACTTTGCAGTAGGAAGGAATCCAGCTTTTTTCGATAATGTAATCAGGCAAGTGATTAAAATCAAACGCTTCGCCGTCTTTAATCATCTGTTTGACGTCAAATAGCTTGGCAACTTCCGGGATATCGTTAAAGAACAGGGTGTAAAACGGTTTTACTAGCCATTTGGAAATCCGTATCCCAATAGGGCCGATGAAATTTCTTCGTTGCCCGACATGGGCGACTTCATCAATGGTAATTTCATCGAGCAGTTCTTTTAAACGCTTCTGTACTTCTGGTTCATCGACCAATAATTCGTCGATCAGACGATTTAAATGGCAATAGTAAGTAACGCCCATCAATTCCGTCACAAAAGCAGGCGAATCCATTATAAATCCGGGAAATTTAGGAAATTGTTCGTAGATTTTTTCTTTAATCGGGCCTAACGGTACCCACTCGACTTTATCTAAACCGCAAGTACGCAGCATTTCATCAAATAAGCGGACATGGCAAAATTCTTCCGCCAAATGGACACGGCTAATTTTATCTTCAACTGAATGCGAATTGGCCATATTGGGCACCACATCCCAGGCGCCTTTAATGCCAACCCACTCATGGCGGGCGAATTTATACATACTGGTCAACATGAGCGTCATGTTATCCAAAGTCTTGGGATCATCCTGCATCACAATATAATTGCGATAGAAAGCTTCGGGATTGACGAGCGGTGTTCGTAACTGAACGGGATTGTCTTGGAAGAACTGGAACTTGGCGCGTTTTTTTACTAAATCTTTGTCATCTTCCAGCAACTCACCATTGTGATGCTGAGTAAAGAGCCAATAATTTTCAAAATTTTTAGTGCGTTCGTGTTTGGATGCGGATGTGAAAATAGAGCGAAATTTTGGTACTTCCATTGGCGAGATCTCCCGGCTGATTTTTTTACCCAATTTAAAAGGTTGAGTGCGTTGCTACAGCATATTGCTGCTATGTATTTACTCACGTTCGCAGAGGAAATACGCAAACACTGGGTTGATTTTGTACATTAAAGCACAGAACGCCTATGTGCGATACTACTTATACTTTAAGAAACCTCTGAATAATTGTCATTTCGAGCACAGCGAGAAATCTATACTGTTCTGTTTGATTGCTAAAGATTCCTCACTCCATTCGGAATGACAAAGGTAAATTATTCAGAGACTCCTGAATGCTATGTTATCTTGCGTACTCATCAAATGATGGCGCTATATTCGGCCCATCAGCAACAGGATGAGCAAGATCAGCACCACTGTTCCGAGGAGGCCACTGGGCGCATAACCCCATCCCCTGCTGTGTGGCCACGTTGGAATCGCGCCAAGCAACATTAGAATCAAAATGATTAAAAGTATTGTTCCTACAGACATTTTATTTCTCCTTCCTACCGATTAGTCGTAACAGCGTAGTTTCCGGGAGAAATTCTGTAATGCGCTGATGTCGCTCTCCTCGGCACGCCGACACCAGTTTTCCAGTTGCTTTAACAGTTGCTCCTTGGATGTTGTGGAACTGCTCCATAAAGCGGCCAGATCTTGTCGCATTGAGTAAATCGTGCTCAGTACTTGGCTGGAATGGAGCGCCTGGTCCAAGGCCACTCGCTCTTTCTCCGCGATCTTACCGACATCATTTTGCAGCCAATGCCTAACGGCTTCGAGGATCTGGGCATCTTGCAGACCGGGTATAGCGCGAGCGCGCAGACTGCGAATCTCAGTTATTGTGGGCTGCTTCAGGTATTTGGCAAACTTGGCCAGCACGTCGAAGCGATGGGTGATCACGGCCTGCAAAGTTCCCTCGTCGCAGGGCGTCTTGGGCAGATTAAAGCGAATCATAGGCGCTACCTTACATACCGTGTAGCCAAACCCAGCATTTCCAGGGCGCGAATGTACATCCAGCCGATGTCGAATTCCCACCACTTGTGGGATAGCTTGGCCGAAGTTACGTAGGCATGGTGATTGTTGTGCAGCTCCTCTCCGCCAATGAGGATGCCCCACGGCAGGATATTGGTGGAAGTGTCATTCGGCGCGAAATTGCGATAACCGTAATAGTGCCCCACACCGTTGATGACACCGGCGGCGAAGAGTGGAATCCATAGCATCTGCACTCCCCACACAATGAACCCGATCGGACCGAATAGAACCAGATCAATCGCCAGCATGATGCCGATACCCAGCGCCGGATGCGGCGAGTATAAATGGTGCTCGATCCAGTCGTCGGGAGTGCCGTGACCGTATTTATCGAGCGTTGCGGTATTTTTAGCTTCAATACAATACAGCTTAGTACCCTCGAACAACACTTTACGGATGCCATGAAACTGCGGACTGTGCGGATCCTCGACGGTTTCGCACTTGGCATGGTGCTTACGGTGAATGGCTACCCATTCTTTGGTGACCATTCCGGTGGTAAGCCATAGCCAGAAACGGAAGCAGTGGCTCACAATGGAATGCAGCGCCAGTGCGTGGTGCGCCGATGCCGGTGGAGAAAAATCGTCACGGAAGCGATAGTCATGTGTGTCATGATCAACGTAACCAACACGTAGCCCCACCACGGCAGTTCAAATAGGCCAAGTTGCATAAATTGTTGCATAAATAATTAGATCCTTTATTTAAATGAAACTTGAATCAAAAACCTCCTGCCCTTTTCATTTCTACGAGGTTTTCTCTCTTTTAATTCATTGCGAAGTCATAGGGTGTGATGAGAATCTATTTCATCCACGCAAAACGCTGATGGATTAATCAGCTAATGCAGCTTCACCACACACTTTTAAAAAATACGCCCAATCGGCTGTTATTTCTGTGCGCTATCACACAGACTGATTTTTGTGTATTATGGAATTGATGCGTTAGTCTAGTTATATCTATATATTTATTCGGTTTTTCCTATAGAAGGAGACGGACAATGCCTACAACACACGCGCATATTTCCCATAGCTTCCACGTTCTAAGCCAGAACGACCTGCTTGCCGCCCTGCCTGCAGATGAATTGGAACGGATCCAGCACCATCTGGAACTGATACCGCTTCCGCTCGGCGAAGTTATTTACGAGTTTGGCGGCAAGCTGAGTCACGTTTATTTCCCCACCACCGCGATCATATCCCTGCTCTACGTTACAGAAGATGGCGCATCGGCCGAAATCTCGATAGTCGGCAATGAAGGAATGATCGGGGTGGCCATCTTTATGGGCGGAGGTACCATGCCGAATATGGCTGTGGTGCAGAGCGCGGGCTACGCTTACCGGCTGAAAGCGCAACTGCTGCAGCAGGAATTCAATCGCTCCCTGCCCATGCGGCACCTGCTGCTACGTTATGCCCAGGCACTCCTCACGCAAATGGCGCAAACGGCGGTATGCAATCGACATCATTCGATAGAACAGCAACTCTGCCGCTGGCTACTGTTAAGTTTCGATCGCTTGCCTTCAGACGAGTTGGTCATGACGCAAGAATTGATCAGCAATATGCTCGGCGTACGCCGCGAGGGCATCACCGATGCAGCCCGTAAATTACAAAGCGCCGGCCTGATTGAATACCGCCGCGGCCACATTACGCTGCTGGATCGGCAGGGATTGGAGGATAATGTCTGTGAGTGCTACCGTGTGGTCAAAAGGGAATACGATCGCCTGCTGCCTGACCGGATCGCAACGTAATCGGCTTTTTCAAGCTGATTGTGCAGTGGCTATCCAGTTGCAGTTCTGCGCCTTAATTCAAAAAAATCGCAAAATCATACCTTCTTGATCACACCATCCTCCAGCTCCACAACCCGATCAGCAATATCCAGAATACGATAGTCATGCGTGACCAGAAGAATGGTGGTTTGCGATTCTTTGGCTAATTGTTTCAGGAGACTGACCGCTTCATAGCCACTTTGTTTATCCAGCGAGGCAGTCGGTTCATCGGCCAGGATGATTTTTGGTTGCCCGACCAGGGCTCTGGCGATGGAAACACGTTGCAGTTGTCCGCCTGAAAGTTGCCCGGGTTTGTAATCAAGCCGATCACCCAGTCCCACGGCAATCAGCATTTCCGCCGACCGGTCGCGTCTTTGCTGTTCTGTCAGCGTATTCCCCATTTCTAACGTCATACTGACATTTTGTAGCGCAGTGAGTGATTTAAGTAAATTATGTTGTTGAAAAATGTAGCCGATCTGTTGCCGTATTTTGACTTTAACCGGCTCACTGCTGTTGATAAATTGCTGATCAAGCACTTTCACGCTGCCGTGGAAAGCTTGGCGCAGACCGCCGATAATGGTCAGAAAGGTGGTTTTACCCGAACCGGAAGGTCCGGTGATGAGCACAATCTCACCTTTATGGATTGAGAGGGTGATGTCTTTCAGCACCGGTTGCGTTAAAGCGCCGCTCCCAAAGCTAAAATCCAGATGTTCGACATCAATGACCGTTGACATCAGGGCGCCTCTAAAAATTCAAAGTTCTAAACAACACGAGGCACGAGCAAAAAATGGTTACGCAGCATATGTATGATATGTAAGGAAACATTTTTTGCGAGCAACAAAGTGTTGTGACGTAATTTGGATTTTTAGAGATGCCCATCAGAACATATCAGCCGGATTAGCATCTTTCAACTTGCGAATTGCCAGTAGTCCGGCCATGACGCACATCGAAAGAATAAACATAAACACCGTGATGATTTTGCTCAAGAGCATCGGCATCGGCATATACATTTGTGATTCAGCCAGGTGGTAAAGCCCCACAGAAAGCAGATAACCAGGAATAAATCCGAGGACTGCCAAAAAGAAAGCCGAAGCAAACACCAGGCGAATAAAGTAACTGTGCTCATAGCCCATGGCTTTCAGCGTGGCAAATTCATTACGATGATTGGCGATGTCGGTAAACAATATCTGATAGACGATCACTAAGCCGACCACCCATCCCATGACCGTGCCAAATCCAAAAATAAACCCAATCGGCGCCGTATTCGCCCAATAATCCTTCTCATATTTCAGCAACTCTTCATAGGTAAAAATGTTAACGAATTCGTTCAGTTGGCTTTTAAGCTCCGCTTCGACCTGTTTGGCCGATGCGCCGGGATGGAGTTTAATGACACCCATATCGATATCGCTGGAATCTCTTCTGGGAAAAATACGCATGAAATTCAAATCGCTGGTAATGACATTGCCATCGGCGGCAAATGAAACCCCCATACGGAATAATCCGACGATGTTAACCTTGTAATCATTAATTTCAGTCACATTTTGGTCTGCTTCCAGCAGTTGGCGAACGGGGCCGAATTCCGGGCGGGAGTATTCGTCAAACAGTACTGTATCCTTGAGCCGCAACTCAACTTGCTTGCTTTTGATTTCATCGATGTTGAAGATCAGCGAATCCGGATCAAAACCGTAAACCATCAAGGTTCGTTTAACCTGGGTTTGGATATTTTTGAAAGGCGCTAACCCGAGATACAGCGGGTAAACTTCCGCAACTGCCGGGTTTCCCAAAACACGCATCAGCTCACTGCGCTTAAACTGGATTGGCCGCCACATGGCTTCACTTTGCTTGTGCATCAGGAATAAATCGCCATTCAATTTTACCGGCGCAGAAGCTGCGCTGGCATACAAGGAATCCTTGAAGCCCAACTGCATGAATACCAATACGCAAGCGAACAGAACCCCACAAATCGCGGCGACCAGTTTGCTGCGGTCAAAGATGAGCTGGCGCCAGGCCAGGCATGCGGGAAAATAAAACCAGGCCAGCTTATTCACGGCGAAATCCGTACCTTAACCTGCCGGAAAATCTGGTGCTGCAAATCCGCAACGGCTTCCGGTTCAAGGGTAAGGCGCACTTCGATGATGCGATTATCCCGGTCGGCCAAGGGATCGGTGTCATTCAAATCGTTTTTTCGGACCAGAAATCCCAATTCTCTGACCTGCGCCCGATAGCTCCGTTTGAAACCGGACGCCGTGATACATCCGGTTTGCCCTATTTTGACTTGAGGTAACTCCGATTCGTAGACTTCCGCCACGACATCCAACTGCGACAAATCGGCGATTTGCAACAATCCATTGTCGCCGATCCGTTCTCCCGGGCGGGCGAAGATTTTTACGACCGTGCCGGTGATCGGCGCCGTGATCAGCATATTGTCCAATTCGGCTTCCGCAATTTTCAGTTCGGCTTGCGCGCGGGCGATCTCTGCCGACAAGCGCTTCAGATTGGCTAGGGATTGCTCATACGCCAGCCGTTTCGCATCTATCAGTGAAATACTGACCGCGCCGGGTTCAAGCGATTGATGGCGCAGATGTTCTTTCTGGTTAAAAGTGAGCGCAATCTGCTCAACAGCCCGCTGCGCTTCCAGAACCTTAATACGCGTTCCGGCAGCTTGCACCTCCGTTTTTCTTTTGACATGATCCGAGAGCACCGCCAGCTTCGCACCGGATTGGACAGAATCCGCTTCCTGAAAAAACAATTGCGCCACACGCGCCCCTTCAGGCCCCGCATTATGCGACACTTTGATCACCCGGGAACGCGGCTCAATGCGACCCAGCGCACCGATTCCTGGCTTGGCATCCAACCGGCACTGTGTCTCGGCCAGTACACTGGAGCACGTGAAAACACAACTTGCAATGAGGTAGAAAAGATATTTTTTGCTAAAGCGCATCCGTTATTTCTCAAAAAAACGCGGCGCCGCTGCGCGGCGCTCAGTGAACAGAAAACCAGTGTATCAGCGATCAGCGCGCCGGTGATCCGCTATTCGATGGGGGACAAACACAATACCCGGAACCCGATACCGTCGTAACGACCGTCCGGATAGTAGGCGTCGCGCACCGATATGCGCACGTAGACCGGATAACCGTACCAGGAACCACCGCGCAGCACGCGGGTACATTCCGCTTCCGCGTCTTCACGTCCGTCGTCGGGTTGATAGGGGTAAGGGGTATAGCGACTGCTAGTCCATTCACTCGCATTGCCTTCCATGTCGGATAACGCTGCGTCCTTGGTCTGCCCTTCTTGGAATAACACGGGCGTATCGCCCTGCGGGAATACGCCAACCGGTGTGGTTCGGCGCAGCCTCGTTTCCAGCACATTACAGCGGGTCTCGTCGTAATCGTTTCCCCAGGGATAGCGCCTACCCTCCAGACCACGAGCAGCCGCTTCCCATTGTGCCTCGGTTGGCAAGCAAAACGGTTGCCTGGTCTGCGCGGATAACCAGCGACAATAAGCGCGCGCCTTAAATCAGCATACCCCGACGACCGGCTGACTCGGTGCGTTGAAGACTGCTGGGTCATTCCAGAACTTAGGCAAGGTGAATTTCTGATCCGGCCACTGATTCACTATTATTGTCTCGAGCGCTTCATCTGTCATGGCGCAACGATTCTGCCAGTTCCTCAGTTGCTCTTCCGACCAGGCTTGCTCTTCGGCAAAACGATCCAGTAGTCCTGCCTCATTCTTGAATCGATTGCACCAATGGCGCCAGTTCTTTCTGCTACCTTCACCTGTACCTTCACCTCGGCGCCAGCGCCGCGCGGCCGGGGTATCCCACCAGCGTTCATCTTGATAGCCACCCGCGTCGATAAAGCAACGGAATTCGGCGTTGGTCACCGGGAATTGGCCGAGCCAGAAAGGTTTCAAAGAGACTGAATGCTGTGGCGCCTCATTTTCGTAGATTCCTTCGTCACTGTCGATGGCATAAATCCCGCCCGGGATCGCCACCATCGGCGGCAACAGGAATGCGCCAAAAGGGCCTTGCTGGCGTTTAAAGCGCGGATCGCCCAATGTCCCAAGCGCAAGGCCAGCGTTGATGCGCGCACGCAAATCGGTGGCCGGATCGCGGCTGCGGGCGACCAATGCGTGTTGCAGTTCCGCGCGCAAGCCTTTCGATATCGCTACGTCGGGTTGCGCGGCGCAACGGCCCGCCAACGGCAAATTGAAATCCGCCAGTATGCGTAAAAACGCATCCGGTTCGCTCACCATGGCGGCGGCCAGCAGGAACGTTTCCTCCCAACCGGTGGTCGGCAGATCCGGCAGCGTCTCCGACTTGGGCAATGTTTGCAGTAATTCCTGCACGCTGGGTGAAATCTCCGCGGCCAGCCATTTCACTGCCGCCAATCTGCATACTGCGGCCCATGCATCGGGATCATCCGCCGCATGGATACGTTCAGCCAGGTGTCGCGCAGCAAAATACTCCTGCAACAACTGATGCACGAACAGCACATCTTTACCAGGTAGATCTAATATTTGAAGGTCAGTGGCAGCCTTCAGCAGTTTTGTGACCTCCTTCCCATTGGAGGCTCCGATTGAATCAGATAGAAAGGTAATAGCTTCGTTGCGTTTGATACGTACCTGAGATTTATCCCCGGAGTTACGCCGATCCTGCAATCCATAAGCAAATGCAGCTAGTGTTTTAAACAGCAACCCTTCTGAAGGTAAATCAAAATTTGTCTCATATTTCCCGGCAGTATCAAGATCAAATTCTGTAAGCAATAAACTTTCTTTAAAGCGCAGATTACCCCCAGCAATTTCACGCTTGAGCATAGTACGCACGTAGCCGGTGAAAAGACTGGCGCGGCCTGCCGGGATATGGCCGTCGCTGGCTTGTTCAATCAGCAACGTGAGGTAATACGGCGACCGGTACAAATCAAACTGTGACGACCCGTCCAATTGATTCCATAATGCAGTCGCATGCTGCGGACTGTAGATCTCCAGAAAGTGTTTGACCTGCGCCGCGGTCAGCGAGGTGACTTCCACCTGCGGCACGCGCGGCAAATCCTTGGTGGTGAGTTGATTGCCGTAATCCAGCGTGCGGCAACTGAACACCACGCGAACCGTGGGATGATCGCGTACTAACCGGTCGAGAAACACTTTCCAGACCCCCAGCCGGTTATCATAATCATCGCGGCTGCTATGCGGCATTTCATTGAGTCTATCCAGCAACAGAACAAACGGGCGTCCCAGCAACGCAGAAAAATCGGGCAGACTATCGGTCATCTCAGCCCACTGCCGGGCGCACCGGTTACCACCAGAACTCGATCCTGAGCCGGTTCGATAGCCGTTAACACGTCGCGCAGATCATGGAATTTACGATCTTCTTTCTGATAACGTTCCCGTGGACTGTCTTCCCCTTGATCCAGCAACAACGTCAGCGGGGTAAATTGCTTGTCAATGGTATAACGCACTTGTGACCAGCGTGCAATGCAGTGCGCGCGGTAAGCCCCCAGACTGCGCGGCTTATGTGTCAATACCTGCTCGAATTCTTCCCGGTCCAGATGTTCGACCAACTTTTGATACTGCGCGGTGATGGCTTCCTCGGATAAGTTCGGATTGGATCGGGCGATTATCTTGATATCTTGAAGAATCTGTGTGTTTTGATCTTCAATCCGTTTCTGCCCTTGCAGCAATTCGGACAGCGTCTGCTTCAAATAAGCATCGACGCCCGACAGAAAAACTTGCAAAGCATCCGCTTTATCGACCAGATTGTCGAGTGTGCCATCGATGCCTTTGATTTGCTCGAGAATGGCTTGCGATAATTTGCGCGCGGCATCCTGCATGGCGATGTTGAAGGCCGCGGCAGCTTCCGGATAGATTTTCGGGTTCTTCAGCAATTCTGCAAAAGCGGCGAACACTAGTTCGCCAAAATTGCGCTTTGCACCGCCATCCAGGGTTGGCAAGCCGTCGCGCGCAATCCGCCCAAAAATGGCAGGGATTTCATGCACAGGCCATTCCGTGAGTGCCGCCAGCGTTGCATTAAATTCCTGCGTTAACGTTTGATCCAGCGTGTGATGCTCCCCCGGTGCCACATATTCCGAGGCACCTTGCATAATGCGCTGAAGGTGGCGATCGATCGGGCTGTTACCCGGATCGGTACGCCGATCCAATGCATCAAAACGGATTTTTTCCAGATTTTTACGTGCAAGCGCCTCAAAGCGGACAATAGCCGATTGATTAAACTCGCCGTGCGCTGCGGCAGGCAATGCTTCAGCACTTTTTTTACCCGCTTCCAGCACATCGAATGCAGCGCGTACCCACGCCAGACGCACGGCACGCATCAGATCATGATTGCCCGCAATGACGTTGTATGGATTAAAGTCACCCAATCGTTCGCGCACGCGCCGCCGCCAATGCTCAAGCTCAGGTAGTGCACTACCCAATGTACCGGCCAATCCACCCAGCACCAAATCGCCTAATTTATCCTGCCAATCCATATTCGTTGATGTGATGTGTGTCGTATAATTGTTACGGATTATGCACGAATAGGCATTGATCGTCATTGCGTGCAGTAATCCGGCTGTGTGATACAACTACAATATAAATAACTTTTGGCGTGATAAATGTCACAGCAAATTCGATGAATAAGCGAAACAATACCCATGCAGTAATGTGAAGTCTACAACCAAGAAGTATGATCATTAGCTTGTCAGTGATAACCTAGTCATATAACCAAAAACTCAGTCATTATTCTAGAGTGATCATTAATTTTTTAGTGGTTCGTACGAAAAAAAACGGATTTAATCGTTCTATTTTTATAACTACAAGGAGGTTAACATGTCGATAGATCGCAGACAGTTTGTCAAACTCATGGGTAGCTCCGGCGTCGCCCTGTACACCTTGGGTATGCTGGGTGGCTGTGAAAGTTTGTTAGAGCAGATTCGCAATCGCCCCACTCGGAAAAATATTTCGACCCTTGCCAATAATGATCCAATTGTTGAAGCTTACCGGGCGGCTGTCTCAGCAATGAGAGCGCTACCCAATTCCGACAGACGCAACTGGACAAGGTAGGCTGAAATACATAATGATTTTTGCCCGCACGGCAATTGGTATTTTTTACCTTGGCACCGGGCTTATTTATATTATTTTGAAACCATTATTCGTCAGCTCTCGGGTTACAAGGATTTTGCGCTGCCCTACTGGAATTGGACGTGTCAGCCTAAGATGCCGGCGCATTTTTTTGGTGCGGGAAATTCGTTATTTAATGCAACACGAACCAAGGGCGTAACAGATTCTGTGCCGGAATCCTATACGGGCGAAGACATTCTGGTTGATATTTTGGCTATCAGTGATTTCGAAAATTTCGGGAGTTTTGAGTCAACAGCATTGAGAAATGGTTCTGGGGGTGGTTACAGTAAACTGGAAGCTACACCGCATAATCTGGTGCATGGCTGGATTGGTGGCGACATGAGCGGCTTTATGTCGCCGTTGGATCCGATTTTTTGGTGTCACCATAATATGATCGAGCGATGCTGGTGGGAATGGAATATCTCTCGTGGCAATCCGAACCCTAACAGCAATAACTGGTATGAACTTTCTCTGGGTGGTATGTTCTGCGATAAAGATGGCAATCTGATAAATAATCTTACCGTCGGTACAACCGCATTGATGCCCCTGCTCTTGTACCAGTTCGATGATCAGTTGGTTCCTTGTTCCAGTTTCATCAAAGGCTTTAGTGCCATTCCACTGAATAAAAGTACGGCGGAGCTGCGTGAGTTCCTTGAAAAAGGCGGGCCTTTCCGGATTAAAGTGCTGGATCAAATCAAAGCAGAATCGCTTGAGCGGATTGTCGTGCATGGTCAACAGGAGAATACTATCAAACTGCCCAATGCTGTCCGGAAACTACTCATGGCAGAAACTCTGACCGATCGCCGGTATATTCTCAAAGTGAATAATGCGAGTATCAAAGAGACCCGTGATGCTTTTGTCAGGCTGTTTATCAATCCGCCGAAGGGGCATGCCTTACGTGACAAAGATAATCTGTATTATGCGGGAAGCTTTGCTTTCTTTGAGGATGGCAAGCACGCACAACACGCTGGCGGAAATACGTACCACATAGATATTACCAATACCATTAAGCGATTGAAGGAAAAATCACTGCTTAAAGACGGTGAGGATTTATCAATCTCTTTGGTGGCGGTTTCGATTCTTGATGGCAAATCTATCCCAAGAGGTCGAGTTGAGTTATCCGATCTTGAAATATTACTTAGCCAAGGTAAGCCTGAGCAGTAAAGCGCTTGGCTTGTGTTTGCTGCTTTCGTGCAATATGAGCGGTGCAAATGAGCATCGCTCATATTCCATGACTGCGACCCTGTCAGTCCGCAACCCTGAATTGGTGCATCGTTTCACCATAGATCCTGTTACAGCCCAACAGGATCTCTCTATCATTGTTGAGCTGAATAAGGCCATTCAGGATAAACCAACCGAGTATCATTTCTTACTCAATGTGGATTGTGCTGGCTGCGGCGGCACGATGAAAAAAACTCGTTTCACCACATTTCCGCTCGGCAGCGCAGGTAAATTCGTATTTATGCTGAGACGCAGTCAATTAAAAGCGCTTCAACACGATCAGGAGATAATGCTTACTATCCATTTGTCGATGCAAACGATGGAACCAGCTACGGTTCTAACTATTCCAGCAACCATTCGGGTGACACCGGCCCTGGAAAAAGAATAACGGAAGGTCAATCGCACTGCATCCATCGCCGTCGCGAGTTTACTTCAACCTACCATCCTGCTGGTTAGTGTTCGGCGTCGATTAGGCACAGAAAATAAAAATCAGATTCTATGCAGCCTATGACTACAAAACCGCTCTATCGCTTCATGCAATACATCCATTTTAACCGGTTTGGTCAAGTACTGGATAAAACCAGCTTGCAGCCCGCGGTCGATATCGATGGGCATGGCATCTGCGGTGAGGGCGATCACCGGAATATCGCGGGTTATGGGGTCGGTTTTGAGCGCTTCCAGCACCTCATAGCCATCCATACCGGGTAAGTGAATATCCAGTAAGATAACTTGCGGTTTATAACGCCGCGCGAGTTCCAAGCCGAATTCACCGTGGGTGGCGGAGATCAGCATTCAAATGCGGTTGATACCGGAGCATGGCTTCGACCAGACGTAGGTTTGCGGCATTGTCTTCGATATACAGCACCATTTGTTCCGGTTTGCCGGTGACAATCGCTTTATCTTGTTGTGTCGGCTTTTCAGTGTTTACGGCTTCTGTAGTAAGCGACAATTCAATCCAGAACGTCGAGCCTTCGCCGGGCGTACTGTCAAATCCAACGTGCCCGCCCATTAGTTCAGTCAGTTGCTTGGATAGCGCGAGCCCGATACCGGTCCCTTCCACCTCAGTGAATTCAGCACCCAGACGCTCAAAGGGTTTGAAGAGATATGCCTGCTTTTCCGGTGAAATGCCCGGACCGGTATCGGTTATGCAAAGCTGGAGAAAACCATTATTCTGATCATGACAGGAAATTTTGATGTATCCGCCGCTCAGGTTGTATTTTGCAGCGTTGGATAGCAGATTGACCAGGACTTGCCTCAGCCGGGTTGGATCGGCCAATACGGTGTCATTACTAGAACATTGATTGATCAGATGAATCTGTTTTGCATTAACGAGCGGCCGGGTAATTTCTGTTGCAGTGTTGATGACAGTAGCCAGGTTGACGGGTTGCAATACGGTCACCATTTTTCCGGATTCGATACGAGCGAGATCCAATAGCTCGTTGATGAGTTCCAGCAGATAATCGCCAGCACGATGGATTTCTTGTGCGTACGTCAACTGTTTGGGTAGGAGGTTTTCATATTCGAGTAGCTGGGAAAAACCAAGAATTGCATTCATCGGTGTTCTTAGTTCATGACTCATACGCGATAAAAACACACTTTTGGCACGCTCAGCTTCGTCGCGAGCTGTCGTCATTTCTACGGTACGTTGTTTGACACGAGATTCGAGTTCTTCATTGAGGATTTTAAGATTTTCTTCAGCTTGCTTAAGATCGGTAATGTCGGTGATAGAACCGACCATACGAACTGCCTTTCCGTCAGCATCTCGAACCGCTTCGCCGCGCGATAACACCCAGCGGTAACTGCCATTCTTGTGGCGCAAGCGCATTTCAACACGGTACGGCGCACGCTTTTCAAAATGGTTTGTTATGGCTTGAACGACCGAGGTTTTGTCGTCCGGGTGAATCAGTTCAAAAAAAATAGAATCAATGTTTGGCAGCTCATCAGCTTGATAACCGACAATTTCCTTCCAGCGCGGTGAGAGATAGTCCTCGTGCGTGATGGGATTCCAGTCCCAGATTCCGTCATTGGATGCATTCAAGACAAGGCGCATACGTTCTTCACTGTGGCGCAAATCTTCTTCAATCTGCTTGCGCTCGGTGATATCCGTGCCAACGCTGATCATGAACTCTACTTTGCCTTGGTTATTATCACGTAACACCGTGTTGGACCATTCGATCAATCGGTAATCGCCAGACTTTGTGCGCCAACGGTTGGTGTATTGTTTGAGTGCGGTTTGCGGGTTGTTTACGTGGGCTACAAAGGCTGCCGCACGGATGGCATCGGCATCTTCCGCGGGTAAAAAAATATCCCAGGGAAACTTACCTTCCACTTCGGCGAAGGTGAATCCGCTTAATTTCTCACAAGCGGCGTTAAATCGATAGATGCGTCCCTCATGATCCAATACAATCACCGGTGCGCCAACATTTTCAATAATGGCATTGAGAAAATCCGGGTCGCGCATTGCTTTTTTGTTCATTTCCACACCGATCATGTATTGAGAGCAGAAAGCAAAATTTTACCCCGCGTATCTGTTAACAATCAAAAGAGCGATATTCTATGGATTGTTTCTTCAGACAACACCAAGTTTTGCTTTGTACACAGAGAATTTTGGATATGTCTTAATATTTTAGAATAAAACAGTGCTATTCTGTTTTGCGATTAAAGGCCAAAAAATGTTTTTCTACAGGTTTATCCACAACCCATGCTCTGGATTTTTTCTTTTCAACGATTGAAGCTTACTCAAAGTGAACGACATTAAAGAAATCACCGAAATATTGCTCAAATTCCGTAATGAGCGGGACTGGGCGCAATTTCACAATGCCAAGGATCTTGCACTGGCGCTGAATATTGAAGCGGGTGAGCTGTTGGAAGCTTTTCTGTGGAAATCTTCTGAGCAAGCAGACATCGGCAAGGTGAAAGAGGAACTCGCCGATGTTTTTGCGTTTGCTTTTCTGCTCGCTGAAAAATACGATTTGGATGTGAAACAGATCGTACTGGAAAAGATGGAAAAGAACGCGCAAAAGTATCCGGTGGAAAAAGCCCGAGGGGTTGCCAAAAAATATACCGAGTTGTAAGGATACTTTGTAGAAAACATCCCCGGCTACCGGATTGTCAGCCGCCATAAGGTGGTGAGTTCCGCGTGGCGGGCAGCGTGGAGCGGGTCGCTGGTATCCGAGACACGCGGATGGTGCGGTTTGATATCCGCATGACCCAATACTTTTAAGCCTGCTGCGTCAATCATTTCGAGCAATTCCGCGCGTGTTCGCAATCCCAAGTGTTCGGCAAAATCAGACAAAATCAGCCAGCCTTCACCACCAGGCGTCAGATGGCATTTAAGGCCATGCAAAAATCCGCGCAGCATACGGCTGTCCGGGTCGAATATCGCGTGTTCCAGCGGCGAGCTGGGCCGTGCCGGAATCCACGGCGGGTTACACACGATCAGTGCGGCTTGTCCTTCGGGGAAAAGGTCTGCCTGCACCACTTCAACCTGGTCGGCGAAACTCAGTCGAGTCAAATTTTCGCGTGCGCAGTCCAATGCACGCAAATCCTGATCCGTAGCGATGATGCGCTGTATTCCCCGGCGTGCCAGAACGGCAGCCAACACGCCGGTACCGGTCCCAATATCGAATGCGACGGATTGCGTTGCGACCAGTCCGGGTAACGGTGCCGCTGCGATCAATTCCACGTACTCGCTGCGAATCGGTGCGAAAACACCATAATGCGGATGAATGCGCGCCTGCAATGCGGGAATCTCCATGCCTTTTTTACGCCATTCGTAGGCGCCGATCAGCCCCTGTAACTCGCGTAGCGAAGCGATATAATCTTCTGTGCGGGGTCCATACGCTTCCAGACACGCCGAACGCACATCGGGTGCGCGGCGTAACGGAATACTGTGATCGGCATTGAAAGGAATCAGCAACTGACCCAAAGTTCGAGCGCGTTGTGATTGCGCCTGGCGGTGCAGATGAAAGGTTTCAGTCGGGGATAGTGTTGGTTTTTGGTTTTCACGTTCCGTCCACTTCTTGTCTAGGCGCCGTGCCAGGGCTTGTAGTAATTGGCGGGCGTTTTGAAAATCACCCCGCCATAGCAATGCAGTGCCTTCGCAAGCCAAACGGTAAGCCGTATCGGCTGTCATGCGGTCATCAATGACTTGGATACGTTTGGGTGGCGGCAGGTTTTTTTCCGAGTTCCAGCGTGCTGATTTTTCTTCTTCCGCTTCACGCCAATGAACGACGGGATAATCACGCATGGTGATAATTGTGGCAGGATACCGGAGCTACGGGATAAGCTTGTAAATACATGGCGGCATATGAGAAATTTATTGTTTATAGTTGAGATTTTAAATTCAACCCATATTATACTCTTGATAAGATCTGGATTTATGGCAGTACTCTGCATCCGCTTACCTTGATTGTCATGCGATAACCGCAATGACAGACCGTTAACCCTCCTGGAGTTTTATGTCTTTCTCGACTTTCGGCTTGTCCGATGAAATTATCCGTGCCGTCACTGAACGTGGCTACACGGTTCCTACCCCCATTCAAACACAAGCCATTCCAGCCGTATTGGCTGGCGGCGATTTATTGGCCGGGGCACAAACTGGTACTGGCAAAACCGCTGGTTTTACGCTGCCTATTTTGCATCGCCTTTCCGACAAAAATATCAAAGGACCGTCCAGCGGGCGGCCGCCGATACGAGCGCTCATTCTTGTGCCGACGCGTGAACTCGCCGCGCAGGTGGAAGAGAGCGTGCGTGATTATGGCAAATACCTGAAATTAAGCTCAATGATCATGATCGGCGGCGTGAATATTAATCCGCAAATCACCCGGTTGAAAAGCCGTGTGGATATTTTGGTCGCAACGCCGGGACGGTTACTCGATCATGTGCAGCAAAAAACGTTGAGCCTGTCGCACATTGAGATTCTCGTGCTGGATGAAGCCGATCGCATGCTGGACATGGGGTTTATCCGGGATATTAAAAAAATTCTCGCATTACTGCCCAAGCAGCGGCAGAATTTATTATTCTCGGCCACTTTTTCGGATGAAATCCAGGCATTGGCGGACAATTTACTTAACAAGCCGGTAATGATCGAAGTTGCGCGGCGTAATGCGACTGCTGACAAGGTGACGCATGTGGTGCATCCGGTGGATCGTGAGCGCAAAAAAGAGCTGCTTGCACATTTGATTAAGCAACACCGCTGGTCACAGGTATTGGTATTTACTCGCACCAAACATGGCGCCAATAAACTGGCTGAGTTTTTGTTGGCAAACGGTATTCCTGCACTGGCCATCCACGGGAATAAAAGTCAGTCGGCACGCACGCTGGCATTGGCAAAATTCAAGGCAGGCGATCTGCAAGTGCTGGTGGCAACCGATATTGCCGCACGCGGTATTGATATCAGTGAGCTGCCGCATGTTGTTAACTTTGAACTGCCCAATGTGGCTGAGGATTATGTTCACCGCATTGGCCGCACAGGTCGTGCCGGTTCAGAAGGGGATGCGGTATCGCTGGTTTGTGTCGATGAAAATAAGCTGCTGACCGCGATCGAGAAACTCATTAAGCGTGAAATACCCAGTCAGGTAATTGCCGGTTTTGAACCGGATCCGCGCATCAAAGCCGAACCGATAAAAAATGGCCGTGGCGGCGAACCCCGTGGTGCAACCCATTCACGCAATCCACCCAAAAACCAGACCAACAACAAAAAACCGGCCACAAAGAAACCTGCGGGCGCTGGTTTTGCGCGTCCAGCGACGCATCACTTCGCTGAGCCACGCCGTGCTGGAGGGCGGGGACGCTGACACGGTATCTGAAAAGCAGGACAGGTTCTGTGAAATTATTGTGCGATTGCCGGTGTAGGTGGAATTCCGCGCAGTTTAAAGCCTGACTTCAAACCGCGTTTTTCAAACCAACCCTGATTCATCTCCAGTGCGTAGCGTACCGGTTTGGCAGAACAGTGCGATTTCTCAGTCTCAGGCTGCATGTCCTTGAGGTTCACGATGCTGCCGTCGTCGGCGATGAAGGCGATCGTCAGTGGCAGCGGCGTGTTGCGCATCCAGAAACAGCGCACCTGAGGGCTGTCGTATATGAACAGCATGCCCTCGTTGACGCCCATAGTCCGGCGGTACATTAACCCCATGCTTTGCTCGTTCATGGTCTGCGCCACTTCGGCTTGGATGACATACATGCCCGCCGTTAACTCGACCACCGGCAAGCGCGGTTGCGGGCCTTCTTGAGCCATAACGCTGACGGCAGTCAGTAGGCCCAGGAGCGTCATTATGCTTCGTTGCAGGAAAGCTTTTGTTTGGTTATAGCTCATATTTTGTTTCGATGCTTCGCACTAATTAAAAAGAAACTCATTTTCATTGTTTACTCCTGATCGCTGCCTTTTGGATGGGGCGTCTGATCCTCCTTTTGCGGCGCAGCGTTTTTTGCTTCAATTTGTTCGGCTTCAGCGGCCGGATGTTTGGCGCGGCGGCCGATCTTACCAATCACGACGAAGAAAAGCGGGACAAAAAAGATGGCCAGGAATGTAGCCGCCAGCATACCGCCGAATACCCCGGTGCCGATGGAATGACGGCTCGCAGCACCGGCGCCGGATGCAATAACCAGCGGAAACACGCCCAGAATAAAAGCCAGGGATGTCATGATGATCGGCCGGAAGCGCAGCCGTGCTGCTTCCAATGCCGCATCGGTGAGCGATACGCCCGCGGCATAGCGTTGGTTGGCAAACTCGACGATCAGAATCGCATTTTTAGCGGCCAGTCCGATCAAAGTGACCAATCCGATCTGGAAATAAATGTCGTTGCTTAAATCCCGCGTCCAGATTGCCAGCAATGCCCCCAGTATCCCGAAAGGAATCGCAAGAATCACAGCAAATGGAATCGACCAGCTTTCATATAAGGCTGCCAGTACCAGAAACACCATCAGAATAGCAAACGAAAATACCAGCACGGATTGCCCGCCCGCCTTACGTTCCTGAAACGATATGCCGCTCCAATCAAGTGTATAGCCACGCGGCAGCAGAATTTCATTGGCCACTTGTTCCAGCGCATCCAGTGCTTGTCCCGAGCTATATCCCGGTGCCGCGCCGCCCAGTACGAGCGCGGAATTGAAACCGTTAAAGTGCGTAACCGGATCGGGTCCGCTGTTAAATTCAGTGGTCACGACGGAGTCCAGCGGGATCATGGCCGATGTGGTTCTGGTTTGAGCGCGCACATAGATTTTGCTGATGTCATCCGGTTTCGATCGATATTCGGGTAATGCCTCAGTTTGTACGCGATAGATGCGGCCAAATTTTACAAAATCGTTGATATACAGATTACCGAAATAAGCCTGCATGGTATCGAAGATTTCCGAAATCGGCACACCCAGTGCCTTGGCGCGTTCTCGGTCTACCGTGGCGAACAAGCGTGGCGCGCTGATGCGGAAATTGGTATTGGCTATTGCAATCGCCGGGTGCTCCGTGGCTTTGGCGGTAAATTCCTGCGCAACCGCAGCAAATTCGGCGAAGTCGCCGCCGCTGGGGTCTTGTATTTGTACCGAAAAACCGCCGGTAGAACCGAGTCCGCTGATCGAAGGCGCATTGAAAGCCAAAATCAGCGCTTCAGGGATTTTGGCAAATTCCTGAAAAGCTGCTGCAATCAGACCATGAACTTGCTCGCTGGCATTTTTGCGCGTATCCCAATGATGCAGCGGAACGAACATCGTGGCCTGATTCGTTCCCCGGGTGCCGAAAACAAAATTCTGTCCGGCCAACACGTCCGTTGAATGTACGGCTGGATTCGATTGATAATATTGTTCTACCTTACTCAAGACTTCCGTGGTGCGCTTCATCGAAGCGCCGTCCGGTAATTGGACCACGGTAATGAAATAACCTTGATCTTCTTCCGGCAGAAAACTTCCCGGTATTATTTTAAATAGACCCAGGATGACGGCTATCAGAACCACAAACAAGGTCAGCGCGATCGCCGAGCGCTTCAGGATCATCCCGACGCTTCCGGTATAGCGAGTTTGCACCCAATCGAACGATTGATTGAATAGCTTCCAGAACCCTTTGGGTGCTTCGTGGCTCGGCTTGAGAACCAAAGCGCATAACGCCGGACTGAGGGTCAGCGCCACGAACCCGGATATGGCGACGGACAATGCGATGGTAATAGCAAATTGTTGATACAACTCACCGGTAATGCCGCCTAAAAAGGCAACCGGCACAAATACCGCAGCCAAAACCAGAACGATGGCAATTACTGGTCCAGTTACTTCATCCATCGCTTTTTTTGCAGCGTCTCTGGGCGATAAGCCGCCTTTGGTCATGTGCCGTTCGACATTTTCCACCACCACAATGGCATCATCGACGACGATACCAATCGCCAAAACCATCCCGAACAGGGTCAGCGTGTTGATGGAAAACCCCAGTGCTTCCATTCCGGCCAGCGTGCCAATCAGCGAGACAGGAACGGCTACAGCGGGAATCAGTGTGGCGCGCCAGCTTTGCAGGAAAAGAAAAACGACCAGAATCACGAGAAGTGTCGCTTCAACCAGCGTTTTCAATACCTCTTTGATAGAAACTTCAATAAAAGAAGTGGTGTCGTAGGGAATATCATAAGACACGCCAGCCGGGAAGCCTTTAGTCAATTTCTCCATTTCCTGACGCACGCGCTGTACGGTTTCGAGTGCATTGGCTCCGGGAGACAGAAAAGTTAACAGAAACGTATTGGGTTTTCCGTTCCAGCGTCCTTGCAGGTCATACGATTGCGCGCCCAGTTCAATCCGTGCCACATCCTGCAACCGGACCATCGAGCCATCCGGATAAGCGCGCACGATCATGTCCTCGAATTCTTTGACCTCGCTCATGCGCCCGCGCGTAATTACCGGAATCGTCAGCTCTGTTCCGTGGGGAGTCGGTTCACGGCCGATTCTGCCCGCAGGAAAATCGCGGTTTTGCTCGCGCACCATTGCGGCAATTTCGGTCGGCGTCACATTGAGTTGCGCCATGCGAACCGGATCGAGAATCAGTCGCATCGAATAATTCTGTCCGCCGAAAATGATGGCATCGCCGACACCGGGAAGCCGCTTCACATTATCGAGAATACGCAGCAACGCATAATTCGATAGATAAACGTTGTCATGCTTGGGATCGGTGGAACTCAGCGCAATCACGGCGAGTAAATCGGGTGAAGTCTTTTTCACCGTTATGCCCTGTCGTACCACTTCATCCGGCAATTGCGGTTCGGCCAGACGTTGCCGGTTCTGTGTCTGCACCTGTGCGATATCGATATCCGTACCGATCTCGAACGTCAGCCGCAGCATCATGTGGCCGTCGTTGGTGCTGACCGATTCGTAGTACAGCAGATTGTCGATGCCGGGCAATTGCACTTCGATTGGGCGTGCCACCGCTTCTGCGACGACTTCCGCACTGGCGCCCGGATAATCCGCGTCGATTTGTACCATCGGCGGCGTGATTTGCGGAAATTGTGCGATCGGCAATTTCTGCAATGCCACCAGACCCAGAACGACAATGATGATCGACAGCACCGATGCGAAAATAGGCCGGTCGATAAAGAAATGCGATTTCATGGCGCAACCTGCTGGGTGGATTCCTCGGCATGAGGCGTTGATGCGGTTGCTTCTGATTTATGCGGAATCGCATGGACTTTGCTTCCTGGCAGGATACGATAAAACCCTTCCACCACGATGCGTTCCCCGGATTGTAAGCCATTTTCGATCAACCATTCTTTGCCACGCCACGCGCTGGCTTGAACCGGACGAAGCTGTGCCTGATCTGCCGCGTCAATCACATACACAAAGGAACCGTTTGGCCCTTGTTGAACGGCGCGCTGCGGAATCAGAATAGCATTGTTGCGGATATACCCCCTAATGCGAATTCTGACAAATTGGCCGGGATAAAAGTAGGATTGTCCCGGCGCCATACTGCCTTCCGGATTGGGAAATTTAAACCGGCCCTGCAATGTACCCGTTTCCGGCCGTATCGCCACATCGGCGAAATCCAGTACGCCTTCCTGCGGATACACGCTGCCATCGGTAAACGTCATGACGCCGCGTAATTTGAAGATATCCGGTCTCTCCACCTTTTGTTCGACCAGTTCGCGGCGGCGGCGCAGCAGATAGCTTTCGGGCACACTGACATTGACGTACATGGGATCGAGTTGATCAATCGTAGTCAGCAGCGTTTCCTGTGCAGAAACCAGCCGGCCTTCATAAAAATGGCTACGACCGATCCGGCCGTTCACCGGCGCGGTAATCAGCGTATTATCCAGATCAAATTTTGCCTTGATTAGATCATTTTGCGCCGCTTCCAGCGATGCTTTGACCGCCAGCACTTCGGATTCGGCATCATCGACATTTTTCTTGCTGACTGCCTGCTTTTCAAGCAACGGTTTGACCCGTGCCAGATCTTGCTTGGCTTGATTCAAGCGCGCCTGCATTTGCGCCACTTTGGCTTTACTGCTGAGATAAATCGCCTTGAATGGCACCGGATCAATCAAATACAACCGATCGCCTTTTTTGGCATTGCGCCCTTCGGTGAAATAAACCTGTTTGATAATTCCGCTCACCTGCGGGCGAATCTCCACCGGGCGGAAAGCTTCCGTCTGCCCAATGAATTCCGGTTCGTCCTCAATCGCTTGTGTTGTCACAGTGATCACCTGAACTTGCGGCAGCGGCGGGGAGGCGTTTTCCGGCGGCTGTTGTGCGCAGGCTGCGAGCAGAATCAGTAACAATCCGGCCCCCGTGTTGATCATGGCAGACCCGATTCGTGCCGCCGCTGTGGTGATCCATAGAGATGTTCTTGGCATAGGCTCGATCCTTGGTTATTCTAATTAAGCGGCGGATGGATCCAAAAGAAATTAATGTAATAATCGTATCATGCGATAAGGTCCTACCGCGTAATCCTGTCCCGATTCAATTTGTGCACCAGCTTCCAGCGTTGGCACAACATCGATCTTTACAACATCCAGCCACCGCCAAGTGCTTTGTAGAGTTGTACGATCGATACCAGGTGCAAACGGTGTGTCGCCATCAGCGCAAATTCGGCATCGAACAGATTGCGCTTGGCCAGCAGTACGTCGACATAGCTTGTGATCCCGCCCTGGTAACGCAGATCCGCTACCTGCAAAGCAGAACGTAGCGCTTCGACCTGCATTTGCTGTGCTTTGCGTTGATCGTTGGCGGTACGTACTGCTACCAGCGTATCTTCAACTTCCTTAAATGCTACCAGGATGGTCTGCTCGTATTGCGCCAAGGCTTGCCGCGCCTGCGCTTCCGCTACGCGTTGCTCGAAACCCAGGCTTTGCGCATTCAGTAATGGTCCAGCCAGGCCGAGTCCACCGGCGCCAAACTCACTGCCGGAAAGCAGCAGATTGGACAGAGCCGGACTGGCGACACCAAGGAAACCGGTGATAGAAAACTTAGGAAACCGTGCCGCTTTAGCCACCCCGATTTTTGCAGTAGCTGCCGCCAGCGTTTGTTCGGAACGAAGAATATCGGGACGCCGCTGCAGCAATTCGGAAGGCAAGCCCGCAGGTACTTCCGGCGGCATCAATTGCTCGGTTAGCGTATATCCTCGGTCAATCGGCGCCGGATTTTTTCCCAGCAGCACGTTGAGTTCGTTCTCCTTTTGCCGCATTTGCCGCTCCAGTTCGGCAACCCGGGCCGCGGCATTGGCATGCTCGGACTCGAATTGATCGAGGTCGAGGCGAGACGTGATGCCGCCCTGTAACAGCGCTTGCGCGATGGCAACCGATTCTTCCCACGAAACCAAGGCACGATGAGCGATATCCCGTTGCATATCCAATTGCAACAAATCAAAGTAGGACTGCGCCACCGCGCTGACCAGCGTCAGAATGACGGCATGACGGTTTTCCTCACGCTCCAACAGATCGGCCCGCGCCGCTTCGTTGGAGCGGCGGATTCTGCCCCAGATATCCAACTCCCAATTCAAAGTCACCTGACCGTAATAATTAAACGGCGTAGGAAACCCCGGAAAGCGGAATCCACCCATCCTGCCGAAAGCCGGTGCATTGGCATCGATGCCCATATTGGGAATAAATCCCATGCGTGCGGTGTACAAACGTGCCTCAAATTCCTCAACACTGGCCACCGCCTGCTTGAGATCCTTATTTTCCTTCAAAGCTTGATGGATCAACTGCTGCAGTGTTTCATCCTGCAACAGTTCCCACCAGCGCAGGTTGGCGACCGATTCCCCTTCCATCTGAGACATGCGAAATTTCTCAGCGGTATCGACTTGCGGGCGCAAATAGTCAGGCCCCATGGCGCAAGCCGTTAGCAGCAAACCGGGGAGCAATAATAATATTCGAAGCCAGTGGCGATCACATTTCATTTGAGTAGGGGAAATAGCCGTGTTGATCCCATCGAACAGGAATGGGGTGAGAATCCCATACATCGCGTATTGATGTCAAACACGCCGGCAAAATGCGAGGGGGACCCTCATGGTGTTTGAATTTGGACGGGATGATAGGGAAGTGGATAAGCTCACAATTTCGCGTGCGTTTTAACAAGCCACTGAATAGCTGTCATTTCGAGCAGAACGAGAAATCTATACTGTTAATTCGAAAAGATTCCTCACTGTGTTCGGAATGACAAAGTTGAATTATTCAGAATTTCCTTAGATCCGACAGATTAGGTTTCAATACTCAGCACACGGCGAATCTCATCCGTCTTGAATCCCAGTGCCATCGGGCGGCGCACATGCGGCAAAGTAATCACGTCATACAACTCATCAACCACGCCTTCCATGCGTATCCAATGCACGATATCGCCGGTACGCAAATCGATGATTTGCACCCCACAACGCGCTTCGGCATTGCGTGATTTAAGATTATCATCCAGTGCCAGTCCACTAAAGGTTTTATTGTGACGTGGTTTGGACAAGCCTACTAAGGCAAAATGTCCGTGAAAGCTTAAACCACGCATATAACCCGGACAGAAGCACACAGATTCAAAGCGCCCTGTTGCAAGATCAACGTAGCCAAAATCTCCTGTTCCGGAATTGAGCAGCCACAATTTATCATGGTACCAACGCGGCGAATGCGGCATCGACAGCCCAGTACACACAATATCATTGCGAGTGACATCAATGACAAGTCCCCCGCTAGTGCGATGCTCACGCCAACCATCGGCAACATCGGATTGACTGACCGCGGTCACATACCCCGGCTGACCATCCTTCATCGCCAAGCCGTTTAAGTGGCAGCGGTCTTCTGCCGCCAGCTTGCTGATAAACGGAGGTTGCCATAGCGGTTTGAAGCTATGCGTTTCACTCAATGTTGCCAAACACCCAAATAAGGTATTCACGAACACTAAACGACCATTCCGATCCACTGCCATGTCATGAATATCCAGATCACCGGTGGTATAACCCACTTGCGGCACATATAACCGGTCAAAACCATCCTGGTGCTGTCCCGGCTCAAATACATTCTCAAAGCGCCAAACCTGATACAGGCTGCTCATATACAAACCATTCGGAGTAGCGCACAACCCCATGCAACGGTTAAAGCTGCGTTCGAATACCGAAAGTCCGTTATCCGGTTTGAGCCCGATAAAATACAATTTGCCAACTTGATAGGTTGTCAATGCAATACTCAGCTGCTGCTCAGCCAACCAAGACAACAACTGACGGGAAGAACTGATTTCGAGTGTAGGCTTAACCTCTGTTTCGCTAGAATCCATTCAATATCCTGTTTTAATCAAATGCTTCGATCAATTCGCTTAAGAATTCTCTGAATAACTGTCATTTCGAGCATAGAGAGAAATATATACTGTTGATTACTAAAGATTAATTTCTACGCTCGGAATGACAAAAATGAGTTAATCCGCGCTTCCTAATCACCAGCACCACTTGTGTAATTGTTTACACCACAAAATCCACCGTCAAGTTCTGCCCGACCAGCAACACCGCATTTTCCTGCATATACACATGATAATAACCGTTCCCGCCACGGTTGTCGCCGTCGATCCAGCCGCTATCTTCCACAATAATGTGGCCTCCGGCATTGCCATTGACTTTCAGGGTATTGGTAGTAGTCGACAGATTGAGCAAATCGGCTGCCGTGAGCGTTAGCGTATTGCGGTCGCCCTGGCTGTACAAGGAGATGATTTCGATGCCGCTGATGCGATCGCCGGAATCCGCCAGGTTCAGATTCAGGCCGGTACCGGCCAGATGCAGCACATCAATGCCCGCGCCGCCACCAATCGAGGCGAAACTCAGATCAGCCACGCGAATCTTGTCATTGCCCGTCCCGCCGTCAAAGATATCCGCGCCGCCCCGACCGATCAGGTTGTCGTTGCCGTCACCGGCCTTAAAATACTCCGCCGCTGAAGTGCCTGTGAGCGTGTCATCCCCGGATGTGCCTAGAATTTCAGGCAGCCCACTACCAAAATTACTGCGGCCAAAGATGATGTAACTGGAACCGGAGGCACCACCATTCGGGTCAGCTCCCCACGCACCGACAATCAAATCATCAAAGCCATCGCCGTTGACATCCCCGGCAGTGCTAACCGACCAGCCCGATAAATCAAACTTCGCCTCTCCATCCAAACGAAAACCATTGCTGCCATTGAGAGTAGATAAATCCATCGTAGCACTGAAACCAGATGCTTGACCAAACACCACGTAACTAGAACCGGAGTAAGAGCCGTTCAGGCTGACGAAAGGAGCGCCGACAATCAAATCATCAAACCCATCACCGTTGACATCCCCGGCAGTGCTGACTGATCCGCCCGAATAATCACCTGCCGCCCCATCCAAACGAAAGCCATTGCTACCATCCAAACTGGATAAATCCATCGCAGCACTGAAACCGGATGCTTTGCCAAACACCACGTAACTGGAAGCAGTTCCGTAAGCCCCAATGATCAAATCATCAAACCCATCGCCATTCACATCCCCGGCAGTGCTGACTGAGCGGCCCGAATAATCAGACGCCGCCTCTCCATCCAAACGAAAACCATTGTTACCATTAAGGCTGGATAAATCCATCGTGGCACTGAAACCGGATGCTTGACCAAACACCACGTAACTGGAGCCTGAAAAGATGCCGTTCGGATCAGCTCCAAAAGCACCGACAATCAAATCATCAAACCCATCGCCGTTGACATCCCCGGCAGTGCTGACTGAGCAGCCCGAGAAATCAGACGCCGCCTCTCCATCCAAACTAAAACCATTGCTGCCATTCAAACTGGATAAATCCATCGTAGCATTGAAGCCGGATGCTCGACCAAACACCACATAACTGGAACCTGATTCGTAGCCGTTCTGATCAGCAGAAGATGCGCCGACAATCACATCATCAAACCCATCGCCGTTGACATCCCCGGCAGTGCTGACGGATCGGCCCGAAAAATCATACACCTCTCCATCCAAACGAAAACCATTGTTACCATTAAGGCTGGATAAATCCATCGTCGCACTGAAACCGGATGCTTGACCAAACACCACGTAACTGGAGCCTGAAAAGATGCTGTTCGGATCAGCTCCAAAAGCACCGACAATCACATCATCAAACCCATCGCCATTCACATCTCCTGCATTGCTGACTGAGCGGCCCGAGAAATCAGACGCCGTCTCTCCATCCAAACGAAAACCATTGCTGCCATCAAGATCAAATAAATTAATACTGAAAGTCATGATATCGATTCCTTACAAAAAATGAACATGTAGCGCTTTTGTACGCTACCGAGGTATTTCGTATCATTACTTTCAATGACACGAAATATTCAATCCGGATTAATTCCAAAACCCCTCTATAGATATTGGGACACAGACGTCTTTAGGGTATCTCTAGAAATCCAAATTTTGTTACAACACTTTGTTGCTCGAAAAAATGTTTCCTTACATAGCATACATATGCTGCGTAACCATTTTTTGCTCGCACCTCGTTTTGTTTAGAACTCTGAATTTTTAGAGGCGCCCTAAAGATTCCTCACTGCGCTCGGAATGACAAAAATGAGTTAATCCGCGCTTCCTAATCACCAGCACCACTTGTGTAATTGTTTACACCACAAAATCCACCGTCAAGTTCTGCCCGACCAGCAACACCGCATCATCCTGCGTATACACATGATAATAACCGTTCCCGCCACGGTTGCCGCCGTCGATCCAGCCGCTATCTTCCACAATGATGTGGCCTCCGGCATTGCCATTGACTTTCAGGGTATTGGTGGTAGTCGACAGATTGAGCAAATTGGCTGCCGTGAGTGTGAGCGTATTGCGGTCGCCCTGGCTGTATAAGGAGATGATTTCGATGTCGCTGATGCGATCGCCGGAATCCGCCAGGTTCAGATTCAGGCCGGTACCAGCCAGATGCAGCACATCAACGCCCGCGCCGCCATCGACCGAGGCGAAACTCAGATCAGCGACTTGAGTCTTGTCATCGCCTGCGCCGCCGTCAAAGCTATCCGCGCCGCCGCGACCGATCAGCTTGTCGTTGCCATCACCGGCTTTAAAATGCTCCGCCGCTGTCGTGCCTTTGAGAATGTCATCCTCGGATGTGCCTAGAATTTCAGGCAGCCCACTACCAAAATCACTGCGGCCAAAGATCACGTAGCTGGAACCGGAAGCAGCCCCAACAATTAAATCATCAAACCCATCGCCATTCATATCCCCGGCAGTGCTGACTGAGCGGCCCGAATAATCAGACGCCGCCTCTCCATCCAAACGAAAACCATTGCTGCCATTGAGAGTGGATAAATCCATCGCAGCACTGAAACCGGATGCTTTGCCAAACACCACGTAGCTGGAACCGGAATTGACGCCATTCGAATCAGCGCTCCCAGCACCGACAATCAAATCATCAAAGCCATCGCCGTTGACATCCCCGGCATTGCTGACTGATTCGCCCGATAAATCAGGTGCCGTTTCTCCATCCAAACGAAAACCATTGCTACCATTGAGACTGGATAAATTCATCGTAGCACTGAAGCCGGATGCTTTGCCAAATACGATATAGCTTTCACCGTAGTCGCCGGCAAGGAAGGAACTGGGTGCACCAATAATGAAATCATCGAAACCATCTCCATTAATATCTCCGGCATTACTGACATTATTACCGTCAGAGATAGACGTGGAGGAGCGGAAGCCATTACTTCCATCCAGAGTGGATAAATTCATGGTAGGACTAAACCCAGAAGACTTGCCAAATATTACATAACTGTAACCCCGATCATTGGGATAGACGGGATCGCCATAGAAATCAGGCATATTAGCCCCCACCAATATATCATCAAAACCATCGCCGTTGATATCCCCAGCATTGCTGATCGAATTAAAGTAGATGTCCAGAGATGTTTCTCTATCCAGACGAAAGCCGTTAGTACCGTTGAGATTAGATAAATCCATTGAGGCATCAAAACCGGATGCTTTACCAAACACTACGTAGCTGGAATTGGAAGCACCGACAATCACATCATCAAATCCATCGCCGTTGACATCCCCGGCATGGCTGACTAATATGCCGAACCCCCCATTCAAATGAAAACCATTGCTGCCATTGAGACTGGCTAAATTAATACTGAAAGTCATGATATAGATTCCTTATAAAAGAATGAACACGTAGCGCTTTTGTACGCTATCGAGGTATTTCGATATCATTACTTTCAATGACACGAAATATTCAATCCGGATTAATTCCAAAACCCTCCGTTCCATTGGCCTGTTAGCCTCGATACACCGACAATCACATTAGCCAAGCCATTATCCTAAGAACCTCAGCCGAGATTTGTGATAAAAATATTTTACTGTCAATTGGTTACTGTTACAACGATTAATAGTTCGTTGAGAAACTAATGATCTGCGGTGTTAAAAACAGCCTACAAAATGTAGTCAGACAATTGCATAGTCGAAGCTAATAGAAACGAAAAAGTCGCAAAATAGAGGATAAAGTTAACTACAACTCTTCTAAAATCACTATCGATTTACCAATCAATTCTTTGCTGAGGCGTATGGTTAATCCAGCTTTTGTATTTATCAAGATATCCCAGTTATCATCGACTTTCTAGATAATGTTTTTGCTATCACTTCTATCGATAGGGATTGAGCGTATTTCTATTTGGGGTATTTAGAGGTGCCCTTTAGTAAATGAGATTATTGCAGCACAATAAGGTATTCTCCACTGCGTAAATAATCTGATGTAGAGCCAATGAAAATCCAGAAAGATCAACATACTCCCATGATGCAACAGTACCTGCGTATCAAGGCACAGCATCCAGACATGCTGATGTTTTATCGCATGGGGGATTTTTATGAGCTGTTTTTTGACGATGCGGAGAAGGCTGCAAAGCTCTTAGGAATTACTTTAACGCAACGTGGCGCTTCTGCCGGGGAGCCCATTAAAATGGCGGGAGTGCCCTATCATGCGGCAGAGCAATATTTGGCAAAACTGGTCAAGTCAGGTGAATCTGTAGCGATTTGCGAGCAGGTGGGCGATCCGGCTACTAGCAAAGGTCCTGTTGCACGTGAGGTCACTCGTATCATCACGCCTGGAACATTGACGGATGCGGCATTGCTTGAGGATAAACGTGACTGCATATTATTGGCTTTATGGGTGCATGAATCGATTTTGGGATTGGCTTGGCTGAATCTGGCAGCAGGGCAATTACGCGTGATGGAGACGTCACCACAAAATCTGCTGAGCGAGCTGGAACGTCTGCAACCGTCAGAGATTCTAGTGCCAGAATCACTGAAACAAGCTGACCTGCAAGGTAAAAATTGGGCGTTAAAACGATTACCGGTTTGGCAGTTTGATAGCGATACCGCGCTCAGTAATCTTACGCGGCAATTTGAGACGCATGATCTGTCTGGCTTTGGTTGTGAGGATTTACCGATTGCGCTATGTGCCGCCGGTGCCTTATTGGAATACACCCGTCTGACTCAAGGATCTGTTGCTCTCCATATCACGTCATTACAAGCCGAGCGGGATAGTATTTATATTCGGATGGATGCTGCGACACGGCGTAATCTGGAAATTTCCGAAACCATACGCGGTGAACGATCGCCTACGTTATTGTCATTATTGGATACTTGCTCAACCAATATGGGCAGCCGCTTGTTGCAATACTGGCTGCATCATCCATTGCGGGATCATGCGGCTATACAAAAGCGGCTCGATAGCGTTGCAGCCTTAATCGGAGAAAGTCAGCAGAGCAAGTATTTTGCTGTAAGAGATCTGCTTCGGCATTTTGTAGATGTTGAGCGAATTACTGCCCGCATTGCACTCAAATCAGCGCGCCCGAGAGACTTATCGGGTTTGCGTGATAGCCTGAAACTATTGCCGGAAGTCATTCAAGCCATTGCAAATGGTTCCAGCGAGAGAATTAGTCAATTGAGTCTGGCTATGCAGATCGAACCGGCTCTCATTGCGTTATTGAATAAATCCTTGCTGGAAGAACCCGGTGTGGTGTTGCGTGAAGGCAATGTGATTGCCGATGGTTATGATGCCGATCTGGATGAATTGCGTGGCCTGCAAAATAATTGCGGTGAATTCCTGTTGCAGCTGGAGATTCGTGAAAAGGAACGTACGGGCATCCCTAATCTTAAGGTGGAATATAACCGTGTGCATGGTTTCTATATCGAAGTCACGCACGCACACAGTGAAAAAATTCCCGCTGATTACCGGCGCAGGCAAACATTAAAAAGTGCTGAGCGTTATATCACGCCAGAGCTAAAAGCTTTCGAAGATAAAGCATTGTCCGCACAAGATCGCGCATTGGCACGGGAGAAATATTTATATGATGAACTCCTGAATGCACTTTTGCAGTATATCCATCCCTTGCAGAAAATGGCTGCGAGCGTTGCGGAAATTGATGTTTTATGCACATTTGCGGAGCGCGCACAAGCGCTTGACTATACCGCGCCGTATTTGTCGCATGAGGAAATTTTTGAGATCGATATGGGTCGCCACCCAGTTGTGGAAAGTCAGGTAGAAAACTTTGTTGCCAATGATGTTCAGTTAGGTGCTGACGATACCGGGAAACCGCAAATGTTGATAATTACCGGTCCCAATATGGGCGGTAAATCAACTTACATGCGACAAATTGCGCTGATTGCTTTACTGGCGCATTGCGGGTGTTATGTACCTGCCAAAAAAATACGCATCGGTGCGCTGGATCAGATCTTTACCCGTATTGGTGCTGCTGATGATCTTGCCAGCGGGCGTTCTACGTTTATGGTGGAAATGACGGAAACTGCCAATATACTTCATAACGCAACAGCACAAAGTCTGGTGCTTATGGATGAAGTTGGGCGCGGCACTTCCACTTTTGACGGCTTGGCGCTAGCGTTTGCCATTGCCCGGCATTTGTTAAGCAGAAATCGCAGCTTTACACTCTTTGCTACGCATTACTTTGAATTAACGAAACTTGCTGAGGAGTTTAAGCAAATCCAAAATGTCCATTTGGATGCCGTGGAGTATAAACACCACATTGTTTTTCTACATAAAGTAGCCGAGGGTCCGGCCAGCCAAAGTTATGGACTACAAGTTGCTGCACTGGCAGGTGTTCCTGAATCAGTAATCAAAGTGGCCAGAAAGCACTTGATTAAACTGGAACAGGAAAGTGTAAAGAAGGAACCTCAGCTGGATCTATTTTCTTTTTCCATTCCAGAACCGGAAGAAGACATTCGGCAAGAACATCCGGTGATTGCAATGTTACAGAACCTCTCGCCGGATGAACTCAGCCCCAGGCAAGCATTGGAGCAGCTTTATTTATTGAAAAAAGCGATGGGTGCGACGAATAACAGTTAATCTGTTGAACAATCGAAAACCCTATTTCATTAATGCTCATGCTCATGCCCATGCCCATGCTGATGGGTAATTTCTTCCTCTGTGGCTGGGCGGACTGCAGTTACTGTGCAGACAAAAATCAATTTCATGCCCGCAAAAGGATGATTGCCATCGACAATGACGGTATCGTCAGCAATTTCTGTAACTTGGTAGATGATAATGTCGTCTGAACCTTCTGCTCCCCCCTCAAAATGCATGCCAACTGTCACATTATCAGGAAAAGAGTCGCGCGGCTCGACGCGGATTAACTCAGCATCATATTCACCAAACGTATCTTCCGGGTCCATTGAAACCGTGCACGAATGACCAATTTCCATTTCATGAAGCGCTTCTTCAACCAGAGGGAAAATGCCGCCATAGCCACCATGTAAATAACTGATCGGTGTATCCGTTTTCTCCAGAATTTTTCCGGTATCATCTGATAATTCATAGTTGAGTGAAACTACAGTATTTTTCTCAATACGCATATTAAGTTTATCCTTGTTTAATGATTAAAAAATGTAAATATGATTAATAATCAGGGTTGTTATCTGCTACCCGAACTGAATTGAATAGATTTTATTATACGCACAAAGTGATTTTCTTCCTTTCTTTCAGATAAAAACAGTTCAGCGTTATCGTTGATCTAGGAATACTTTTTACTAAATTTTAATGCGGTGACAGGCGCAAAACTTTGCCGATGTATCTCACATGCGCCATGCATTTGTAATGCAATCAAATGTTTTTTAGTAGGGTACCCTTTGTGCTGATCAAATCCATAGAGTGGAAAACACTCATGCAGTCTTTGCATTTCCTTATCACGTGTTGTCTTGGCTAAAATAGAGGCCGCTGAGATTTCAGGTATCAAGCTATCACCTCTAATGATTGTACGTACTGAACACTCCAGGCTAGGACTTTGATTTCCATCGACAAGCACCATATCCGGTATAAAAGGCAAACTTTCTACAGCGCGTTTCATCGCGAGCAAACTTGCCTGTAGAATATTTAGCTGATCAATTTCTTGCACCGAGGCGGAAGCAATTGCCCATGCTTTGGCATATTTCTTGATAGTGATTGCAAGCGCTTCACGCTTTTTCTCACTCAACGCCTTAGAATCGGCTAATCCAGTTATTTGATAGGCACCGTTGAATACCACACACGCGGCATAAACAGGCCCAGCCAATGGCCCTCTGCCAGCTTCGTCTACTCCGCAAATTACTTCATTCGCACTGAAAGTGTTAATTTTATTCTAAGCTCACTAGGTTGATAGGTACCAGGATAATACGAATTGATTTCTCAACAGGCCGTTGAAACTATCTGTGTTGCCGCCGTAGTGTTAAAAACAGACTCAAAATGCTCATTGATTAAGCAAAAATTCGCTTCTCCACCTGTTTTTACCTTGCATCGATTGCTTCCTCAAATACGTTTTTCAATGACCTGTTCATGGTTATACATTTCTTGCAGTACACATTAGCTTAGCTTCGGTCACAAGCTGTCCATCTACTTCAGCGCGGGCTGAGTATTTCCATAATCCCTTTATTTGCCGTTCTATGGCAACCTTGAGAATTAATTGATCACCAGCCATAACGGGTTTTTTAAAACGAACGCCGTCTATTCCGACAAAATAATAAACTGTATCGTCTTTGTTGATCGTGTCTACGGTTCTAAGCGTCAGAATGGCTGCAGCCTGGGCTAAAGCCTCAACAATTAGGACACCCGGCATGACTGGATAATGCGGGAAATGCCCTGAAAAGAATGGTTCATTGATGGAAACATTTTTTAATGCAACGATATCCTTGCCCGCCTCGTAGGAGATTACTTTGTCCACTAATAAAAGTGGGTAGCGATGAGGCAGGTATTTTAAGATTTCGTGAATATTCATGGAATTCATACTATTTTCCTTTTGACCCAAGACTTTTAGTGATGACACTTGAACAGAATTTATTGGATTTTGCCCTATTCATTCTCGAGTGCCTTAATAACTTTATCTGTAATATCAATTCGTTGACTTCTGTAGACGGAGTCCTGGAGTTGTAATATCAGATCATACTTTTCTGCTTCAGCAATTTTGCTGATAGCTCGATTGGTTCGTTCCAGAATTACACTGTATTCTTCATTCTGACGTACATTTAAGTCTTCTCGCATTTGCCTTTGTGCGCGTTGATATTCACGGCTCAGATTGGCAAGATTTCTTTCTAAATTACGCCGTTCGGTTTCTTCCATGGCAGTGCTGTCTTTTTCAAGCTTGTCTTGCAATGTTTTGGCTTGAACAGCCATTCTCTTGATATCTTCATCACGCGGCACAAATTCCTGATCTATTTTTTTCTGTGCCTGAATTGCCGGCAAGGATTCGCGCAAAATTTTCTCTGTATTTACCACGCCTATTTTGATATCCCCGGCAAAAACCATCGCGGGTTCACTGATTGAAACTATGGTTATAAAAACTATAACCATAGTGCACCACCGATTGATTCGTTTTAGACCATTCACTGGATAGACCCCAACTAATTTTAGAATTGTTGCCCAAACATAAATTGGAAAGCTTGCAATCTATCTTCCGGCCGGTCGTTTAATGGTTCGGCAATACTGACTTTCAGTGGCCCCATCGGCGAAACCCAAGTGAGCGCAATGCCAGCCGAATAACGCATTAAATTAAAGTCAATATCTCGGGCAAATACGGTACCGCCATCAAGGAATGCGCTTAAACGAAGTGATCTATCTTCTTTCATGAAGGGAACCGGGAAGAGCAGTTCGATATTACCGACTATGCGCTTGCTGCCACCTAATGAAAGTCTTCTATCATCGCGAGGACCTAAGGAATTCAGATCATAACCGCGCACGGAATTATTACCCCCGGCAAAGAAGTTCTTGAAAAAAGGCAGTGAGCGTCCGGTATATCCATCACCATATCCAAATTCACCATTTAGCATGAGTGTCAGATTATCAGTAATGGGGAAGAACCATTTCTGATGGTAACTTATTTTATAATAATCTAAATCTCCGCCGGGAACACTGACTTCACCAAACAGCCGGTGCGTCGTTCCCGAAGTGGTCCAAATTGCACTGTCACGGCGATCACGCGCCCAGCTGAGCGTGAGTGGAAAATTGTTGGTCGACTTTCCAAATTCGGTAACGAAATCTTTATTGCGTTGCGGGCTGTCAGCAAAAACACCCAACACGGTATTTTCTGCTGCCAGACCGATAGATACAATATCATTTTCAGCGATCGGTATACCGAGCCGCACACCTGCACCTACGGTTTCAGTTTTAAATGTACCAACCCGGGACAGGGGACGTGTATCCAGGTCACGTTTGTAGACATCAAAACCAAGACTGACCCCATTCACAGTAAAATAAGGATTGGTGAATGATGCTGCATAAGTTTTGTTGATAGCGCCTGTATTTACGTCAAGACTAAAAAAATTACCCGTACCAAAAATATTGTTTTGCGAAATTGAACCGTTCAAAATTATGCCTTGACGATCAGAATAACCTGCACCAAACATGATAGACCCGGTTGGTCTTTCTTCTACTTTGACATTGATATCAACCTGGTCGGTTTTATTGGGCACAGCGGGTGTTTCCACATTAACACTGTTAAAGAAAAATAATCGGTCAACGCGTTGTCTGGAAATATTAATATTTTTAGTGGAATGCCAAGCGCCTTCCATTTGACGAAACTCACGACGTATCACCTCGTCGCGCGTACGATCATTGCCGGTAATGTTGATACGTCGGATATAGACACGTCGGCCTGGATCAATAAAGAATGTAAATGCCACTTGCCGTTTTTCGTGATCCAATTCCGGTGATGCATTGATATTGGCAAATGCATAGCCGTCATCACCTAAGCGGTCGGTAATTAATTTAGTGGATTCGGTCAATTTTTGGCGTGCAAATACTTCTCCAGCCTTTAGTAATATCAGTTTACGTATCTCTTCTTCCGGTAACAGGAGTTCTCCAGCTACTTTGATATCAGAGACTGTATATTGAGCACCTTCGGTAATATTGATCGTGATATAGATATCGCGCAAGTCTGGCGTTATGGAAACTTGAGTGGATTCAATATTGAATTCCAGATAACCTCGATCAAGATAATAAGATCGGAGTGTCTCTAAATCGGCGGATAATTTCTGTTTTGAATATTGATCATTTTTGGTGAACCAGCTTAATAAATCAGGTTTCCTGAGGACCAGTATACCGCGTAACTCTTTGTCTTTAAATTTCTCGTTACCGACAAAACTGACTTTCTTAATCCTAGCTGTCCGGCCTTCATTAATATCAAAATTAATTGCAATACGATTACGTTCTAGTGGTGTGGTCGTTGTCGTGATTTTGACGGCATATTTTCCTCGGCTGATATACTGGCGTTTTAATTCCTGTTCGGCTCTGTCTAAAAGTGAGCGGCTGAAAATCCGGGATTCCGATATGCCGGCCTGTTTTAGCCCCTCGAGCAATTTATCTTTCTCAAACTCTTTTGCACCATTAATACTAATTTGTGCAATAGCCGGTCGTTCATCAACTTCTACGATTAAAACGCCATTCTCGGATTTTAATTTTACGTCTTTGAAGAATCCGGTTGCATAGAGCGCCTTGATCGCTTCTGTTGCCTTTTCTTCATCAAGTGTATCGCCTACTTTAACAGGAAGATAGCTGAATACCGTACCGGCCTCAGTCCGTTGTATGCCTTCAACGCGAATATCCTTAACAATGAAAGAATCGCTGGCCCAGGATGAGAAAGCATAAAAGAAACTGACAAGTGCTACAAGAAACCGGAATTTCATTCTCTAACCAGTGATAAGCCGATTAATATCGTTATAGATGGCAAATGTCATGAGTGTAAACAGCAAGGTTAAACCGATTTTTTGTCCAATCAAAATAGTTTTGTCAGAAAGAGGGCTTCCTTTAATTATTTCAATAAGATAATACATTAAATGCCCGCCATCTAGAATTGGGATCGGCAGTAAGTTCAGAACACCGATACTGACACTGATCAGCGCAAGAAATGCCAGATAGGATACCAATCCAATCTGCGCAGATTGACCGGCATAGTCGGCAATTGAAATCGGCCCGCTGATATTCTTCCAAGATACATCGCCGGTAACCATTTTGGATAACATTTGTAATGTTAGTATGGTTGTTTCCCAAGTCTTCTCGATAGCTTTCTGGAATGCTTTGCCGGGAGGATAGCTGACTGTGACAAGCAATTCTTCAAATTCGGACTGATTAACCACGGGCGCTACGCCGATCTTACCCACTTGCTTGCCATTTTCTGTGGTTTTCTCCGGTGTAATGGCAATTAATATGACTTGATTATTACGCAAAATATCTAGTTCCAGAGTGTTCTCCGGGTTTGTGCGTATCTGTTGAACAAAATCCATCCAGGTATGAATTTCAGCATCATTAACGGCTAAAATTTCATCGCCTGCTAACAAACCGGCATGCTGACCCGCACCATCGGTAACTACTTGTCCGATAACCGGCTTCAGAATGGGTTGATAGCTGCTAAGACCAATAATTCCTAGGAAATTTTCATTGAGCTTATCCGGGTCAATATGACTTAAATCCAGCTGCCGCCAATTGATCTCGCCATTTTTATTAATGGTTTGTACTTTTACATTCACTGATTGATCGATAGCATATCGTAATAAAGTCCAGCGAGCATCTTGCCAGCTGGCAACCGATTCGTTCTCGATAGTGACAATGGTTTCACCTGGCTCAAATTTTGCATATGCAGCAGGAGAGGCTGGCTCAATTGGGCCAAGCACTGGCTTCATTCCATTTACACCCAGAATGAAGAGCAGCCAGTATAAAACGATAGCCAGCAAAAAATTGGCAAGGGGGCCGGCTGCAACAATGGCAAAGCGGCATGCTACTGGTTGGCGGTTAAATGCACGGGGTAAATCTTCAGGCGCTACTATCCCTTCATTCTCATCCAGCATCTTGACGTAGCCGCCTAATGGAATGGCGGCAATCACCCATTCTGTTTTGTCTTTTCCCAAACGCTTGCGGAAAATGGGTTGGCCAAAACCGATGCTGAACCGTAATACTTTTACGCCATTCCAGCGGGCTACCAGATAATGACCAAATTCATGAAACGTAATCAGTATGCCTAAGGCAATAATGAAAGAAATGATAGTATAAGCTATTGTCATATCAGGCCAGTGTGTGAAAAGTGCACTTAGGGGAAGATCTTATCAGCACGATACTCTCATTAATTAAGAAAAATTGAATCTTGTCATAGTGAGCAGTTTTCTGAATTTTTTACTGCAGATTTGCAAGCCACTCTCGCGCTACGGCACGAGCCAATGCATCTGTTCTCAATACATCATCCAGTGTTGCCATATCTTCTTGTTGTACTGTCTGCATAACATGTTCAATCATAGCTGGGATGGCGGTAAATTTCATGTGCTCTTTAAGAAAGGACTCTACCGCAATCTCATTTGCGGCATTGAGTACTGCGGGCATATTCCCGCCTGACGCAAGCGCTTGGTAGGCTAGACCCAGGCATGGAAATCTTTTAAAATCAGGTTCTTCAAAATCAAGATGCGCAACTTTGAACATATCTAAAGCGGGTACTCCGCTTTCTATCCGCTCGGGATAACCCATCGCATGTGCAATAGGGGTACGCATATCAGGATTACCTAATTGTGCTATGACTGAACCATCGACATAGGCAACCATCGAGTGGATCACACTTTGTGGATGAATCACAACCTGAATTTTATCCGGAGGCGCATCAAACAGCCAATGCGCTTCAATTACTTCCAATCCTTTATTCATCATGGTGGCAGAATCGACGGAAATCTTCTGTCCCATATCCCAATTCGGATGCGCACATGCCTGTTCTGGCGTTACTTTCTCCAGCGTAGCTAACGGTGTGCATCGAAATGGTCCACCCGAAGCAGTGAGTAGTATGCGGCTGATGCCTGCCGCCGCTAAGTTACCATTGAAATGATGCGGTAGAGATTGATAAATTGCATTATGTTCGCTATCAATAGGTAGCAGTGTTGCGTTGTGCTGTTTGACCAGATCCATGAAAATACGCCCGGCCATCACCAGAGTCTCTTTATTGGCTAGTAATACAAGTTTCCCGGTTCGAGCCGCAGCAAACGTTGGAAGGATACCGGCAGCACCTACAATTGCTGCCATGACAGTATCCACTTCAGGAAGAGAAGCTACCTTTTCCAATGATTCAATACCCGATAATACTTCCGTATCTATCCTGGCTGCCTGAATTGCGCTGGCCAATTGCTCCGCACTTTCTCTATCCAGCATTACCGCATAACGCGGCTGGAAGCGTTGGCATTGCGACAACATTTTTTCAACATTCTGATTGGCAGTTAACGCAAATGCCCGAAAGCGGTCAGGGTGGCGTGCTATCACATCCAGTGTGCTCTCTCCAATGCTGCCGGTGGAGCCAAGTATCGTTATTTGGCGGACAGTTTTCATAAATCGGGCGAATAAAAAATAAGTAGTGCCAATATGGCGAATGGCAATGAAGAAGTCAAAGCATCAATCCGATCCAGTATTCCACCATGCCCTGGCAGAATATTTCCGCTATCCTTGACATTGGCATGGCGTTTCATCAATGATTCGTACAAATCACCGATGATGCCTAATATGGCCATCAATAACAGCAATGGTAACAACTTTGAAGCTAAAGATTCTTCATTAAGCCAGAAATCCCAAATCAAGCCATAAATTAATACAGCAATTAAAGCACCGGCAACGCCTTCCCAAGTTTTATTCGGACTAATAGTGGGCGCAAGTTTGTGCTTGCCAAACGATCGTCCGGTAAAATAAGCTGCTGTATCGGAAATCCAGATGGTTGCCATAAAGCCTAGTAAAAGTAATGGACTGATAGCACGTAACTGATAGAGCGCAAGACAGGTTGGTAACAACAGCATCCAGCCGATTAGCATCCAGATATACGGGTTTTTAACAAAATAGAGTTGCTTCAGATATAACGGTGCACATACTATCCAAAATGCAGCCGACAATATATATATCCACATTGGATCTGACGAGTAGGCATCGACTTTTACAGATTCACTTAATTGAAACAATAATTCTCCACCCGCTAAAGTCGTGAGTAACATAAAAAATATCGTATTTCTGACAGAAAATCTAGCTAATTGACTCCATTCGCGGGATCCGATAACCGTCAGAGCAAGTAACAAAGTAGCCCAAAAAATATCTTGCAGGAAAAATAATGCCGAGAGAAATAAAGGCAATACGACAATTGCCGTGAGAATGCGGGCTTTAAGCATTTAAAATTTTCTTCTTATCCTTTAGCAGATATGCCCATTTGAATTTGCTCGCTTGTGCGACCAAACCGGCGCTCTCGCTGCTGATACGATTGAATGGCTAACTCCAGTTCATGTTCGTCAAAGTCAGGCCATAGCGTATTGGTGAAATATAATTCTGTATAAGCAAGTTGCCATAATAAAAAATTACTGACCCGGCATTCTCCGCCAGTGCGAATAAACAAATCCGGCTCAGGAGCATAGCTCATAGAAAGGTATTGCGCCAGGTTTTCTTCTTCAAAATTAAGTGGTAAATTCGTTGATTGCACAATCATTTTTCGCATGGCCTGCATGATATCCCAGCGGCCGCCGTAGTTGGCTGCTATGGTAAATGTGAGGCGTGTATTTTCGGCAGTCAGTTGTTCGCCAATCTGAATGGATTCTATGATCTTAGACTCAAATTTTGATAAATCACCGATTACTTTAAAATGAATGCCATTTTCATGGAGCTTTGTAATTTCTTGTTCTAAAGCACTAAGGAAAAGTTGCATCAAAGAGGTAACTTCGTCAGTAGGGCGCCGCCAGTTTTCACTGCTAAAAGCAAATAGAGTGAGATAGGAAATATTGCGTTCCATGCAAGATTTAATAACACCACGAACCGTTTCAACACCTTGTTTATGTCCAGCGATACGGGGCAAATAACGATTCTGAGCCCATCGGCCATTACCATCCATGATAATAGCGATATGTTTTGGGATTGATCCTGCTTCAGGTATCTCTCGGGTTGAGCTCGGGCCTTGAGGCATATCAAACAGCCATCAATTCGGCTTCTTTAACTTGTAAAACTTTATCGATCTCTGTGATATACCGGTCAGTAAGCTTCTGGATCTCATCTTGGCCACGACGCTCATCATCTTCCGATACTTCTTTGGATTTTAATAACTCTTTTAAGTGAGCATTCGCATCGCGGCGAATATTACGCATTGCAACACGGACAGCTTCCGCTTCATGTTTTACCACTTTAATAAGATCACGGCGGCGTTCTTCAGTGAGAGCTGGCATTGGCACACGAATAGTTTCACCCACCGGCATCGGATTTAAACCCAAGTCAGATTCACGAATTGCCTTTTCAATTGCATTGGCCATTTTCTTTTCCCAAGGAACAACGCCAATCGTGCGTGCATCGATTAGATTGATATTCGCTAATTGGTTAATTGGAGTTTGCGCACCATAATAATCAATCGTGACATGATCCAACAGACCAGTATGAGCCCGGCCACTTCTGACTTTACTTAAATCTACTTTTAATGCTTCCAAGCTTTTTTGCATTTTCTGTTCAGCAGATTTTTTTACATCGGCAATCATAATATCCATTCCTTTTGCATCTATTCTCAGGAAGCTAACTATATTTGAATCAGACTGTTACCAAGGTACCTTCATCTTCTCCCGTTATTATACGTTTTAGAGCCCCAGCCTTGAAAATACTAAATACATTCAGTGGTAATTTCTGATCACGGCATAGTGTTAACGCCGTTGCATCCATTACTTGCAAATTTCTGGCAATAGCTTCATCAAAAGATAATTTATGGAAACGAGTTGCATCCGAATCAATTTTTGGGTCGCTGGTATAAATACCATCCACCTTTGTTGCTTTAAGCATGATATCTACATTCATTTCCATGCCACGTAAAGCAGCCGCAGTATCGGTAGTAAAAAAAGGATTGCCCGTTCCTGCTGCAAAAATCACTATCCTACCATCTTTCAGATAACGCATTGCTCGTCCGCGGATATAAGGCTCTACCACCTGCTCGATTCGCAAAGCTGATTGTATGCGCGGCACCAGCCCAACCAATTTCATGGCATCTTGCAGGGCTAAAGCATTCATCACAGTGGCTAACATACCCATATAATCTGCGGTAACACGCTCAAGCCCATCATTGGCTGATTTCATGCCGCGAAAGATATTCCCACCGCCTACAACAATTGCAATTTCAACGCCAAGTTTGCTAACTTCTTCAATTTCAGCAACAATTCTTCCCATTACGGTATGGTTAATGCCATATTTGTCTTCGCCCATCAGGGCTTCGCCGGATAGCTTTAGCAAAATACGTTTATAGGTAACGGTGGTCATTGATTATAAATTTGAGAATTATGGTAGTCTGCTTTATTTGGCCTGTTCCATCTGTGCTTTTACTTCTTCTGCAAAATTTTCAGATTTCTTTTCTATTCCTTCGCCGACGATGAACATTGTAAAACTATTTACTTTGGCAGATTTCTTTGTCAGTAATTTTTCTATAGTTTGCTCTGGATCTTTAACAAAGGGCTGACCTAGCAAAGTTATTTCGGCTAAATATTTTGCAATGCGGCCATCAACCATTTTCTCAATAATATTTGCTGGTTTTCCACTTTCGGCAGCCTGAGCTGTATAAATCTGGCGTTCATGCTCCAATACATCTTCAGATACCTGCTCTTTTGACACACACATCGGCTTACTTGCGGCAATATGCATCGCGATATCCTTGCCTAATGTTTCATCGCCACCGACATAATCTACCATCACGCCAATCTTGGTTCCATGCAGATAATAAGCCAGTTGTCCTTTTGTTACGTGGCGTCCGCACCGGCGAATACTGATGTTCTCCCCCAATTTCATAATCAATGCTTTGCGAACTGTCTCTATGGTTTCGCTAGTTGACAACGACGCATCGCTGAGCGCTGAAATTTCGGTCAAGTTCTTTGTTGCAATAAGCTCAGCCAGTCTTTTGGCAAAATCAATAATGTCCTCATTTCTGGCAACAAAATCTGTCTCACAATTAACTTCAACCAGCGCGCCACATTGACCGTCTGCTGAGACATAGGCACCAATTACACCTTCGGCTGCGATTCGGCCTGCTGCCTTACTTGCTTTGGCACCACTTTTGATTCTCAACAGATCTTCTGCCGCTTTCATATCGCCGTCAGTCTCCGCCAAGGCTTTTTTGCAATCCATCATGCCAAGCCCGGTCATCTCACGCAATTCTTTTACCATGCTTGCGGTAATATCCGCCATATTTACTCCAGATACAAAATTTAGTTTATGAATAGGATATAGATATTTATTAAGACAAAGATATGCTTATCATAAAGGCTATTTTTATAATAATCAGATAAATGATGTATTTATCTGATTATTAATTTATAAATGCCAGTATGCTAATACAAATGCAGAATTGCCGTCGTTTTACTCGGCTTCTGCACTCATTTCCACGATTTCCTGAATAGATTGATTACGTCCTTCAAGAACAGCATCGGCTGCGCCACGAGCATATAAACGTATTGCCCGGCTTGAATCATCATTTCCAGGAATCAGGTATTGCAATCCATCTGGATTATGATTGGTATCGATCACGCCAATTACCGGAATGCCAAGTTTCTTGGCTTCTGTGATAGCGCCTTTTTGATATCCAACATCTATTACAAATAACGCATCCGGTAGGCCTTTCATATCTTTGATACCACCTAAGCTACTATTGAGCTTATCCAATTCTCGATGAAGATCGAGCGCTTCTTTTTTTACAAGCTTATCCAACGTTCCGTCCTGAACCATTGTTTCCATATCTTGTAAGCGCTTGATGGATTGTTTGATGGTTTTGAAATTAGTTAACATGCCGCCTAACCAGCGTTGATCCACATAGGGGGATCCGCATCGTGTTGCTTCTTCGCGTACAATATCGCGTGCTTGCCGCTTGGTACCTACAAACAAGATAACCCCTTTGTTTGCTGATAATTGGCGCACGTATTTCATGGCCTCTTCATACATCACCAGGGTCTTTTCTAGATTGATGATATGGATTTTATTGCGATGACCAAATATATAGGGCGCCATCTTCGGATTCCAGAAGCGTGTTTGATGCCCGAAATGAACACCTGCTTCCAGCATTTGACGCATAGTTACTGACATAAATTGTTCTCCATTAGGATTGAGCCTCCATTCATCCCAGCCGCTCTAAATTGTTTAGGGCACTTAGACAAATGTGTGAATTTAATTTGACCTGCATATCATGCATTATTACGTAGATAGTCAAATTAGCGTTGCATTATAGCATTTTCTTATGCTTACTCAAGCTGATAAGAATTTGAATGAAGAGATGAAGATGATGTTTATATTGCGAGGGAGTATTTTACTGCTGTATACCAGACGTGATCGAAGGATGGTGTTGGCAATTCTCAAGTAACACAGGATGAATTTCCCATTTTCATTCTTAAGCGGGCAATATCGTTTATACGGATATGTTTATTGTCAACGGTAATGATATTCTCGTCTTGTAATTTAGAGAAAGCACGGCTAACGGTTTCTAGCTTAAGACCAAGATAGCTGCCAATTTCCTCGCGAGTCATGCGCAGATTGAAATCAGATTCGGAATAACCGCGCACAAGAAAGCGGCGCGACAAATTCAGCAAAAATGTTGCTAAGCGTTCTTCAGCTTTCATGCTGCCCAGTAGCAACATAACGCCATGATCCCGCACTATTTCACGACTCATCATTTTATGAAAATGACGCATAAGGGATGGAATAATTCGGCTAATTTCTTCTAATTTGGCAAAGGGAATTTCACATACTTCGCTATCTTCAAGAGCAACCGCATCACAGGTGTGTGTGTCTGTGCTGATAGCGTCCAAACCCAGCAATTCTCCAGTCATATGAAAACCGGTAACTTGCTGCCGCCCATCTTGTTCAAGTACACAGGTCTTTAGAAATCCGCTACGAATAGCAAATAATGATTGGAACTTTGCGCCTGTATGATGCAGATACCCGCCCCGCTGGATCTTGCGTTTATGACTTACTACATCACCCAGAACTTGAATTTCATCATCATTAAGGCCAACCGGTAAACATAGCTCACGCAGACTACAAGAAGCACAGCTTGATCTCACATGTGAAATATCAAGATGATTACGTAGTGGAGTATCGTGAAGCAAAGTATTTTCCGAATGTAGAGAATTACATTTTTAGAGAATTACATTTCAGTGTTTTGATTGATCTGAATCAAAATTAATATTTTAGATTCAATTACAATTTTACCGATTTTATTAAAAAGTGGATATTCTTTTTTGACATTGCGTTGTTAATAGATGTGTGATTGAGCGGGGTGGTCGGCGCTTGATGTTATTTAATCCAATTTTCTTTAGGTTACATTCTTCACAAAGTGAGATTCCCGGTGCGTCCATTATTTTTTTCTGGATTATCTTCTGAAGTGGTCTCCTGCAACTGTCCAACCTGAGAGTAGAATTAAGCTCTGATATGGGTAGTTAATCAAGCTCAGGCAGCCTGATGAATTGCTTGATATTGATAATAAACCTCATTGGGAGTTTGGTTATCAAGACCTTGATGAAAGC
>CAMCBD010000008.1 GCA_945872825.1 Nitrosomonas ureae | reverse complement strand
AATGGTTTCATCGCCCCGTATCGCAGCCAGTGCTATTTTTGCTTTGAATTCACTGGAATATTGTGTGCGTTTCTTGCTCATGATTATGATCCTCTATAGTGTCCATAACAGAGCTTAACAACCTGTCCAGTTTTGCGGTACCACTTCATCAAGCAATTCATCAGGCTGCCTGAGCTTGATTAACTACCCATATCAGAGCTTAATTCTACTCTCAGGTTGGACAGTTGCAGGAGACCACTTCAGTATTTATAGTTTAAACCTAGACCAAGCTGAAATTATTATGCTTGTGTCCGGCTATATCCCATACGTTGTTTTTGAAAGTGATCCTGAAATACCGGACGGTGAATTTCTTTGGATTCATTACGAACCGGCTGATAATGATTTCATTCCGCCTATTGATCCGTTCCCTTGTCGTATTCTGTCTTATGTGAGTTTTGCAAATCAGATTCACATTCTCACGCTTGCACCGGATGAGTTCGATCTTGATTTCCTGGAAATGATTGAAGAATTCAAAGCGAACATGGAAAAGGTTGGTGAATGCGTCCGCTCCACTGCATCATTATCACATGATGCATTATCATAAGCCGCTTGAATATTCTGCACGTCCAAGGGTCGCGACGTCGTCCGGCGCGAAGGGTATGCACCCGAAAGGGGGCATGCTGCCCGATCCCTAACGCTATCCTACTTTACCCTGACTTCCTCATTTTGCTAAAAATGAGATTGTAAATTTAAATATTATTTCTTTCTTACGCATCAATGTTTGGATTTAAATTAAAATATTCGACGGGCGATCCAACATATCCTTGACAGCGAATATATAACTGAATGCCTAATGCTGATGGTGTGATATCAGCCTGAAGCGAATCAAACATGAATCCTCCATTCATTGTTATTAGCTCAAGTGAGCGCATGTGATCTAGTTCTCTATCTAATCGATGATAATCTTCAATTTGTGTAATTTCAGCGAGTTGATCTACTGTTATAAAAAGTTGATCCTTGCATAAAACCAATCCTGCTTTTGTGATAGTTGGTTTGCAATTTTCACACGCATAATCCAGTATAACAGCCTGAATATGAGTAATTTGTTTCAAAATATTTATGAATATTAAATTACTATCATCTTCTCCGTTCACGGAACACGATGTTGCTAACAGACCCGCCCACATATCTAACATTTGATCACTATCTGACCACGATCCATCTTCAACTATGTGATGCATTAAACGTGGATGAATTTTTTTCAGGTCTGTCTGGTTTTGGTTGTACATTCGATCTGCTTTATTTAGTAGCTTATACAAATTTTCTTGTCGCCATGCGCTTACTTTTTCCGCCCATGCTTGGCCATATTCATTGGCGGCTGGAAAAGCGAATTTGCCAATAAATATTCCTATAGCTTGAGAAACATTTTTTGGTATTAGTTCATGAGCGATTGCAACATCGCTCTCTTTTGTTTTATCAGTTATTTTGGTATTTTTTGGCATAATATTTGTTTATATCTTGCTAAATTAAATGTGTTTCGGGGTTCTTCATTTATTATTTAGATTGTGAGTTGTTAAAATCTTTGTTGACGTTAATATCAAATATAAAATAAATGTATAACATTTAAATAGCGGAGTGCTTGAGACTTGAAGAATAAATTTGCTTGGTATTTCCCTCCATCTGATAAAGAAATAATTGACATTTGGGAAAAAGGTATTTTAACAGTAGATGCAAATGTACTTCTAGATTTATACCGATATCACGAGAGCACTAGAAATTCCTTAATCAATAGTCTGAAGAATTTTAATGGGAAGTTATGGTTATCTAATCAAGCTGCGGAGGAATTTATTCGAAACAGAACTAAAGTAATTATTTCTTCTGAAGAAACATTCGAGCAAGCTAGAGTTGCAGTAGATAATTTAAGTAAAGAATTTGCAAAATCAGTTGGTCTGCTCAAGAATAATAGAATAATACCAGCTGAAGTTGCTGATAGTTTGCTCGAAGCTGTAACTCCGGAAATTGATAAGGCAAAAGATAAAGTTATAACCGCAAAATCTGAATATCCAAAATATTTAGAAAACGATCCGATCCTTGAAGATCTATGTAAATTATTCGGTGGTTCTATTGGCGATGGGTTTGATGCTAATGAATTAGACGCAATAATAAAGGAGGCAGAAAAAAGGAAAAATAATCAAATTCCTCCTGGATATTTAGATAAAGAAAAAGATGGTAATAGACCTTACGGAGATTATTTTATATGGCGCCAAATTTTATCGCATTCAAAAGCTAAGAATATTCCAATTATTTTTGTAACCTCAGAGAGGAAAGAAGATTGGTGGGAGAGAATTTCCGGAAAAACCATTGGGCCAAGGCCTGAATTAATCAAAGAAGCTAATGAGATCTGTAAAAACAGAATTCTAATTTATCAAACTGAACGCTTTCTAGAATTTTCAAATAAACAGTCAGGTAGAGATATTGATAACATTGCAGTTGAAGAAATTAGAGCATTTAATACACTTCGTTCAGATACCGAGCATGCTGTTGAATTAATTAATCAAATTATCCACAAAAACACAGAGTTTTTACATGAGGGAATTCTTGTTCTTAATTTGCGACGACCAGTTCAAAATCTCACAGGCAGCGGAATTTTTAAACCACTCATGAATAGCACGCCATCTCTTGATGCTACCTTAATTGAATCTCCATCGGAAATGCCAAAATTCAAAATAAGAGCTGGTGCTGGAAATAATTATGATTTCAATTTACATGTAATTTCAAGCGAATATGGTGTGTTTTTACCAGTTGGACAGTATAAGCTAAAATATACTGCTTTTTGTAAAGGTATGGAGAACCAAGAAAATACATTTGACACTGAAACATCAAACTAGTAAATCATACACTGAGACAGCAAAAAGCACCGATCATTGATATATGTCAGAATTTGAGAAATTAATCAAAAAGCTCGATGATTTAACCAGTAGCGCAAACACATCATGCAGTGAGTTTACCAATCTTCTTGTAGCGCTAGGATTTCAAATTGAGAACTGCGGAAGTGCTGGCCATAAAATTGCAAGACACCCGGCCGTATCTTTAATTGAATATCCTAACTATAATTGTGGTCATAATAAAGGTGAAGCCGTTAAACGTCCGTATATCAAAAAGCTATACAAATTTGTTAAACAGCATGAAGCCGCAATCAAGGAGTACTTAAAATGAAATTTGATCCAGAATCTTACTCAATTACGATTCGTAAAGAAGAAATTGAAGATGAAATTTTATATGTGGGCAGAGTAGCTGAATTTCCTAACATCAGCGTATATGAAGAAGATTTTGAAACCGCGCGTAATCTAATAATTGATGCAATTCAAACACTAAAAAAAATTGCTGATGAAACCCACACAGACTTTCCACTCCCTTACCTTGCATCATCAAGTGAATTTCGTGAACGTGTTTCATCTTTTAGTTGAAGAATTTAGATAAAACTTCTTTGTAAAATCATACCAAACCGGCTTTCAAGCACTAACTGGCGCCTATAGAAAGCAGCCTTAACCTCAAGGCTATCAAATTCTTCATTACGTCTTTCTAATTCTCGCTTTAGCAACTCAATTTCCCGCTCCAAGCTCCAAACCTGTTGACATTTCCAAAATAATGCCCTGATTTCATGCGGTGGAAAACCGTTTTTCCACTCAGGAACATAAAACAAATTACCTGAGAAACGATATCCTTTCCAATCATCACCCAGTAAAGCGCTCGCATCGCCTTTAAGATATAGCCTTAAAAGCCTGAGTGATGGTTCCGGAATTTCCTTAGTTCCTTTTTTCCACTTCTTAATGGCTTTTAGATCTTCACCAGTGATTCTTTCGATTTCTTCTATGCTGATACCAAAGATTAGCTCATTCATTTTCTCAACCTAAGAGCAAAGACTAAATCATTACAAATTTCTAATGATTTTCATTTCGACAAAAGAAAGCCGACAAGCAATGTATTCAGAAGTTGTTATTGCTTGTCGGATATGAGGATATTGCACGAATAACGCGGGTTTAGATGATGATTCAATGACTAACGCTGATATTTTGAAAACCGCTAAACAGCTTATCCAGAAACTCTGAAAATTTATCGTATTTTCTGCGGAATTTATTTCTGCGATTATTCAATTTAACATAATACAAATTATTGGCAATTGGAACGCAGAAGGAGAGGACGAAGAAAAGGCGATTTTATAGCTGATTTTTTTCGATAAGATTCGAAGCGTTTTTCAGCATGATAGTGATCTCTCATTGGGTGCTCTGCAACAAAGCCGATGGCACATCCACTGAGTTACTCGATAATAATCCCACCGCCTAAACAGACCTTACTTTCATAAATGACCACGGATTGACCTGGCGTAATAGCCCATTGATCCTGTGCGAAATCTACTTGACAATGATCCTGTGTCAAATTTGTAATCGTGCAAGGAGCATCAACCTGACGATAGCGGGTTTTGGCGGCATAAACCCAGTTGCAATGCGGCTGTTTCCCGCTAATCCATGTCAAATCGGCAGCTTTTAGTGATGACCGAAGCAGATCAGGGTGATTATGGCCTTGTACCACAACCAGTATATTCCTGGTCATATCTTTGGCTGAAACAAACCAAGGCTCATCACTGCCATCACGTGTCCCGCCGATCCCCAATCCTTGCCGCTGTCCGATGGTGTAGTACATCAGTCCGATATGCTGACCGATTACTTTCCCTTCGGAAGTTTGGATTTCACCAGGTTCATGCGGGAGATAGCGATTGAGAAATTCCCGGAACGGGCGTTCTCCGATAAAACAGATACCTGTGCTGTCTTTTTTGGAGAAATTAGGTAACTTTAATTGTTTGGCTATCTTACGGACTTCGCGTTTATAAAGATGCCCAATAGGAAATAATGTACTGGCAAGTTGTATTTGATTCAAACGGTATAAGAAATAGCTCTGATCTTTAGTGCCGTCTTCACCTTTTAATAATTGAAATATACCGCCGACTTTGCGCACCTGAGCATAATGGCCTGTGGCAATACAATCCGCATCCAGTTTATACGCATGGTCCAGAAATGCCTTGAATTTAATTTCGGCGTTGCACAGCACATCAGGATTCGGTGTCCGGCCAGCCTGATATTCAGAAAGAAAATGCGAAAAAACCCGATCCTTATATTCGACCGAGAAATTCACCACCTCGATCGGAATATCAATCACATCCGCGACGGATACCGCATCTAAAAAATCCTGGCGGGAAGAACAATACTTATCGGTATCATCATCTTCCCAGTTTTTCATAAACAACCCAATGACATCGTAACCCTGTTGTTTCAGCAAATAAGCTGCCACGGATGAATCAACACCACCTGACATACCGACAATCACACGTTGTTTTTTCATCCTGTCATGACTCATAGTATGTCAGCAATTCCAGCGGATACCGCTTACCAGCGAGATGATCCTGAATACATTGCATAACCAGTGGACTACGATGACGGTGGCGCATTTGATTAATTTCATCCACACTAAACCAAGCTGCTTGTAAGATGCCGGTGTCCAGTTTACGTTCCGGATCATGTTGCGTAACGTGACCGCCAAAAGCAAAGCGAAGATAGGTAGTATCGATGCGGCGAGAGTGCCACTGATAAATGCCCAGTAAATATTCAGGCACGAAGGTATACGCGGTTTCTTCCAGTGTTTCCCGTATGGCACCCTGCATGATGGATTCGCCTGGATCCAGATGCCCCGCCGGTTGATTTAAAAACAAACCGGAACCGGCTTCAGGCTCCTCCTCTACCAGCAGATATTTTCCATTTTGTTCGACAACAGCCGCAACTGTTACATTGGGTTTCCAAATCATAATTTCTTCAGTGATAAAAAAATAAAATACCAATCAGCAAGATACTTATCGATCCGCTGTAATTTTGAATGCTGCTTATTATCGCATTGGTGCTTGGGATTCATCAGGATTTTCAGACGCCCTGCCCATTATCTTCGACAACCAATATCCGAGTGCGATATTCAGTAATCGCTTTGGGGTTCATTGTAATCAAATCACTTCGTTGAGATATTTCTGTATCAGAAATTTCATAATTAAGCGGTATACGTGCGTAGAATTCGGATCCTTTGCCAATTTCGTTAGTTACAGCACAATTGAGTCATCAACTGGATCGGTTTACTCGGCACGTCTGTCGCTGCCGTGTAATGGATGGAAAATGATTCCTCAAATTCTTGCTACGGTATCGCTGCTGCAAGCTTCAGCAATGGATCATTGAGATCAAGCTGCATCAGCAAATCTGTTACAAACAAATTCGGTTGATGAATCGTACTGCTACGCCTTAGCATTTTTAATCACCGTTTCGACCAGAAATAGGACGCTATTCTAACATTCCCGGTCGTTAAGATCACTAAGAAATCGTATATTTATGCCTGATATCAAGTGCTTGTGTATATTCCGGGGCCGACTAAGTATTAAAATTCAAAAGAAATACACTACATCAATATCACATCATATTGCTCTTGTGTATAGGATTCTTCAACCTGAAGGCTTATCGGCTTTGCTATAAAATCACCCAATTGCGCCAAGCTTTGAGATTCCTCATCAAGAAATAAATCAATTACTTGCTGTGATGCCAGAATACGGAATTCATTGGCTTCAAACTGCCTGGATTCTCGTAGTAGTTCACGTAGGATCTCATAACAAATGGTTTGTGCCGTCCTGATTTCTCCTCGTCCTTGACAGGTTGGACAAGATTCACACAATACATGCGCGAGACTTTCCCGCGTTCGTTTCCGCGTCATTTCAACCAATCCAAGTGCGCTAAATCCATTGACTGTGATACGCGTGCGATCTTTCAGCAAAGCTTTATTGAATTCAGTCAGTACCGCATTTTTATGTTCTTCAGAATCCATATCGATAAAATCAATAATGATCATCCCACCCAGATTACGCAACCGAAGCTGCCTCGCAATTACCTGAGCGGCTTCAAGATTCGTTTTGAAGATGGTGTCATCGAAATTTCTAACGCCGATAAATCCACCTGTATTGACATCCATGGTGGTGAGTGCTTCCGTCTGATCAATAATCAGATATCCACCGGATTTTAAATTAACGCGCTTGGCCAAAGATTTTTCAATTTCTTCCTCAACACCATACAGATCGAATAATGGGCGATCCCCGGTATATAAAATTATACGTTCGGCGATATACGTCATATAGCTTTGCGCGAATTTCACAAGTTTTTGATAGTTTTCACGGGAGTCTATCAGTATCCGTTCAGTATCTTCATTCACATAATCTCGCAATACTCGGTGACTTAGATCCAGATCTTGATAAAGCAAAATAGGCGCTGCAATAGTCACAGATTGTTGTTGGATGTCATGCCACAGCTTGTGCAAATACTCGAGATCGGCGCGTAAGTTACTTTCATCTGCAGTTCCAGCCATTGTTCTGATAATGTAGCCACCCTTTTCATCTGCAGGTAGAATTTGTTGTAATTTCTCGCGCAACAACTCACGCTCACTGTCATCTTCAATGCGTTGAGAGATACCGATGTGAGACTCTTGGGGTAGATAAACCAATAGGCGGCCCGCCAAGCTGATTTGTGTGGATAGTCGCGCACCTTTTGTACCAATCGCATCCTTGATCACTTGTACCAGGATGCTATTACCCTCGTATAATAGTTTTTCAATTGGCTTGGTGATATCTCCCTCTTGACTGGAAGTTCTTATGTCCGCCACATGTAAGAATGCTGCCCGGTCAAGGCCTATATCGACAAAGGCAGATTGCATTCCTGGCAGAACGCGACTAACACGTCCATTATAAATATTGCCTACAATGCCACGACCGCTCGTCCGTTCAATATGTAACTCTTGTGTTACACCTTGTTCTAGTATGGCTACTCTGGTTTCTTGCGGGGTGATATTTACAAGAATTTCATTGTTCATGTTAAGTATGAACTATACATATAATAAGTCTGATGTCTGGATTTGAAAGCTAACGATGCCTTGCTATTGCAACTTGTGCACTACCACATTCTAATTTCAATAGCTTAGGATCACAATTGATTGGCAATTATTGAAAAATCTCTATACCAGTTTCTTCTAATAATTGTGCTGTTTCATAGAGAGGCAATCCCATGATTCCGCTATAGCTGCCGGATATCTCAACAATAAATGCAGCAGCCATGCCTTGAATAGCGTAAGCGCCCGCTTTATCCAGGATATTATTATTTGCCAAGTAGTTACGAATCTCCCGCTCGCTGATCTCACGAAATCTTACTGTTGATGTCGATAATCTCACTTGTATTTTATCCTTGACCCCAACACCAATGGCTGTTAAAACTTGATGTGAGCGACCTGACAATGTTTTTAGCATTTCTTCTGCATGTTTATTATCTTGTGGCTTACCTAAAATACAACCATCAATAGTAACAATTGTGTCAGCCACTAATACGGGTAGTATCGGCAATCGGCGCTGGATCACTCGCCGCCAGCCTTCATTAGCTTTAGACTGAGTAATACGATAGATATAATCAGTCGGCGATTCGTCAACCAACGGTTGCTCATCAATATCAATTTCACGGCCAAGCGTTTCCCGCATCATTAATAGATTACATTTCACACCGATTTGTCTTAACAACTCACGTCTTCTTGGACTTCTTGAAGCAAGATATATTTGGTTTTCTGAAAACATCGCAATCAATACTCTATAATTCAAATGCGCTTAATTTTTATCCCTACTGTTTATATCCATCGTATCTTAAAAGAGAAATAGAAAGTGATGCTGGTTATGTCTTCATGATTTCACTTAACTTCTATGATATGGATGATTCTTGATTATTGATATGGCCCGATACAGCTGCTCCGCCAACAAAACACGTACAAGGCCATGTGGTAAGGTAAGCTTTGATAAAGCAAGCATTTCACTTGCTGTCTGTTTCATATCTGCATGCAGCCCATCCGCACTCCCGATGACAAATGCAATAGAACTTCCATCAATCGTCCATTCTTTTATTACATTTGCAAATTTTACTGTTGCCCATTGTTGGCCTCCTTCATCAAGCACCACAATATGGCAGTCGGGTGGTAGGGCTGCGCGAATCCTCTGACATTCGGCGAGTAACAGTTGCCCGGTTTGTTTCCCACTGGCACGCTTCTCGGGCTTAATCTCAATTAAATTAATTGTTATTTCACGCGGCAACCGTTTGATATACTCAAAATAACCAGTCCTGACCCAATCCGGCATTTTGTTTCCAACCGCGAGTATAAAAAATTTCATAATAAGGAAAAATCAGAAGACTGATAGTTCACATTCTGTTGCACCAGGTAGCTTGTTTTAATTCTGTCCAGTCCATAATGCCTTCAGATTATAGTATTCGCGCGCAACCGGTAGCATGATATGCACAATCACATCTCCTAAATCAACGAGCAACCATTCTCCTGTCTGCTCTCCTTCCATACTGTAAACTCTTCCCCCAGCAGCTTTGACTTTTTCTTGCACATTGTTAGCCAGTGATTTTGTCTGGCGCGAAGAATCTGCACTCGCAATAACGATATATTCGAACATTGATGTTATTTTAGAAACATTAATCACATCAATATCATAGGCTTTAATATCCTCCAGTGCATCGACAACGATATTGACCAACTTTTCTGACTTCATATGTTCCCGGTGTATAAACAATTAGATTTAATATAATCAGAGACGTTTTCTGGAAGCAGATAACGTATGCTTTTCCCGGCATTTATCAATGACCGTATATGTGAAGCAGAAATTTCCAACAATGATGTTTGTGCCATATAGATAAAACCGCTGGTTTGAAGCCCTAGATCATTGGCCTCCAAAACACGACGGGCAATAAATTCTTTTTTGATATCTGCCGGCAGATTTTGATAATCATTGATGGATGTATAACCCGGGCGTGCGACAATTATCATATGGCATAGGCCAAACAACCCATGCCAATTATGCCATTGATTTATTTTTACAAATGCATCCATCCCAAGGATAAAGCAAAGTGCCGCGCTATCCCCCAATTCGCATTGATATTCTTGGAGTGACTCGATCGTTGTACTGATTCCAGGGCGATTAACCTCCCGTTCATCAAGCGAAAACATACTATTATCCCGGATGGCCAGATGTACCATATTAGAACGATGATTTCTTGCTGCAATAGGAGCAGCACGTAAACGAGGGGCGCCAGAAGGAACAAAGATGATACGCTTTAGATTGATCATATCGAGCAACTCTTCAGCAATACGCAGATGGCCATAATGGATAGGATCAAATGTTCCACCATAAATACCAGTGAGAGGAAATTTATCGATAGCCGCCACCTGTGTCAGTAGGAAAACTCATTGATATCAAATTCCTTCTTTTTCAAATATCACTCATATCTGCTTATAATAAGGCCAAACGCATATCCGTCAATACTTCCGTCAAATGAGTCGTAAAACGCGCCGCAGTTGCGCCATCAATGACTCGATGATCATAGGAAAGTGACAAGGGAAGCATTAAGCGGGGAATAAATAGATTATCGCGATAAACAGGCTTAATACTTGCCTTTGAAATACCCAGAATAGCAACTTCAGGTGCATTGATAATCGGTGTAAACGCAGTGCCGCCAATTCCACCCAAGCTAGAAATGGTAAAACTTGCACCTTGCATATCGGTTGGTTTTAATTTGCCTTCGCGTGCCAGCAAAGATAGTTTTGTCAATTCCTCAGCAATAGTGATGATTCCCTTCTGATCAACATCCTTAATGACAGGAACAACTAACCCATTGATCGTATCGACGGCAAAACCAATATGATAAAAATGCTTAATGATCAGATTAGCTTCGCCATCTACAGTGCTATCGAGGGAGGCATTGAATTCTGGAAATTTTTTCAAAGGTGCAATTAATGCTTTCATCAAAAAAGCCAATAATGTCAGTTTTACTTTATTTTCTTTATCACTTTCATTAGATTCTTTTCGCAAAGTCTCTAAATCAGTGATATCAGCTTCGTCAAATTGGGTCACATGTGGAATCATTACCCAATTCCGGTGCAAATTGGCACCAGAAATTTGTTTAATCCGCGTTAAAGGTTTTAGCTCAATCGAGCCGAATTTTGCAAAATTAACTTGTGGCCATGGCAGTAAATTAAGTGCCAGTCCGGGTCCACTGCTACGAGCTTTTGATAGTTCGGTTTTTACATAGGCCTGTACATCTTCTTTGAGAATTCGATGTTTAGGGCCACTGCCTGTGATTAAATCGAGATTTACCCCCAATTCCCGTGCGAAGCGGCGTATTGATGGACTGGCATGTGCTTTAGAAAAAGTACTGCTGACTGATGATTCATTTTGCTGTGGCAATTTCTGAATTTGCTGAATGACGGCTTGTTTGACTGCTATTTCAGGTTGCGTTGCAACAGCTTTCTTGACCGGCGCAATTTCAGCAGCTTGATTAGGAGCAATCGCATGATTGCTATCTGAAACTTCAAGGGTTAGAACCGCTGTACCTTCAGATACTTTATCACCTGCTTTGACAAAAATTTCCTTAATCCGGCCGGAGTATGGGGATGGAATCTCTATGGTAGCTTTGTCGGACTCCAGTGTGATCAATGAATCTTCAGCTTTAACTTCATCACCAGCTTTTATCAGAACTTCAATAACCGGAACATCTTTGAAATCGCCGATATCAGGAATTAATATTTTTTTCAATTCAGTCACATGCTTTCCTCAAATTGCCTCACTCCGAAAAGACTATGATGCAGTCATTTTACTTATGTTATCGGTTCTTATAGTTTATAAATCAATTTCTAATTTAACTGGTTGCTGGATTGGGTCTTTCTGGATCAATGCCGTATTTTTCTATCGCTTTAACAATCTGTTGTTCTGAGATTTTTCCATCTTCAGATAATGCTTTAAGTGCTGCAACCGTAATATAGAATCGATCGACTTCAAAGAAATGACGTAATTTCTCACGCGTATCCGAACGCCCGAATCCATCCGTTCCCAAAACACGATATTTTCCAGGAATAAATTCACGAATCTGGTCCGCATAAATTTTCATGTAATCAGTGGCTGCCACAACAGGCCCTTCCCGACCTTGGAAGCAATTTTCCACATGGGATACTTTCGCTGGCTGAGCGGGGTGCAGCATATTCCAGCGTGTTACATTTAATGCTTCGCGCCTTAATTCATTAAAGCTGGTCGCGCTCCAGATATCAGCATTAACGTTATATTCATTCTTGAGAATTTCTGCCGCTGCGATCACTTCACGAAGGATAGTGCCAGCACCCAGCAATTGCACATGCAATTCCTTACTGTTCTTATTTCCTTCGCTAAATAAATACATGCCCTTCAGTATGTCATTTTCAACGCCATCCGGCATTTCAGGATGCGAGTAGTTTTCATTCATTACAGTAATGTAATAGTAGATATCCTCTTGTTCCAAATACATGCGTCGCAATCCATCCTGGATAATGACAGCCAATTCATATGCAAATGCCGGATCATACGATACGCAATTGGGAATCGTTGAAGCAACGATATGACTGTGTCCATCTTCATGCTGGAGCCCTTCTCCGTTCAATGTCGTGCGTCCGGCCGTTCCTCCCAGCAAAAAGCCACGACAACGCATATCCCCGGCAGCCCAAGCTAAATCTCCGATACGCTGAAAACCAAACATCGAATAAAATATAAAGAATGGAATCATCTGAATCCCATGAGTGCTATAGGATGTCGCTGCAGCTATCCAGGATGACATGGCACCTGCTTCATTGATACCTTCCTGTAGAATCTGTCCATGCTTGTCTTCCTTATAATACATCAGCTGATCAGCATCCTGCGGTGTATACAGTTGCCCAACGGATGACCAAATGCCCAATTGACGGAACATGCCTTCCATGCCAAAAGTGCGCGATTCGTCAGCGACAATCGGGACAATATGCTTACCGATCTGTTTATCTTTAACCAGGATATTGAGAATACGCACAAAAGCCATGGTTGTTGAGGATTCGCGCCCTTCTCCGCTGGCTTTTAGCAAAGACTCAAAAGCTGATAAAGGTGGTATTTGCAATGCTTGAGCACTGGTTTTGCGGCTATGAAAAGTACCGCCCAAAGCTTTACGCCGCTCATGCATATAGATAAATTCGGGGGAATCTTCGGCTAAAGTAAGGTAAGGCACTTCGTCGATCTTGTCATCCGGTATCTCCAGACCAAAGCGATTCCGGAAGGCTTTTAATGAAGTTGTCCCCATCTTTTTTTGCTGATGAGTAATATTCTGTGCCTCACCGGCTTCTCCCATACCATAACCTTTGATAGTTTTGGCCAGTATGACTGTCGGCTGACCGGTATGTTTTATCGCAGCAGCATAGGCGGCGTAAACTTTATAAGGATCGTGTCCGCCCCGGTTTAACCGCCAGATATCATCATCAGACATATTGGCAACCATTTCCAGTAACTCAGGATATTTTCCAAAAAAGTGTTCACGCACATAAGCCCCATCTCTGGCTTTAAAATTTTGGTATTCTCCATCAACACATTCCATCATGCGTTTCTGCAATAATCCTTTGGTATCTTTAGCCAATAATGGATCCCAGTAAGAACCCCAGATTACCTTGATCACGTTCCATCCAGCGCCACGAAAGGCGCCTTCCAGTTCTTGAATAATTTTGCCATTTCCCCGTACCGGGCCATCCAAACGCTGCAGATTACAATTGACAACAAAAATTAAATTATCGAGATTCTCGCGCGATGCCAATGAAATTGCACCCAATGACTCGGGCTCATCCATTTCGCCATCGCCCATAAATGCCCAGATTTTTCGGCCTTCAGTATTGACGAGTTCGCGACTATCTAAATACTTCATAAATCGCGCTTGATAAATAGCCATGAGAGGCCCTAACCCCATTGAAACTGTAGGGAATTTCCAGAAAGTCGGCATCAACCACGGATGCGGATAAGAAGACAGACCGTTACCGCCTGTTTCTTGACGAAAATTATCGAGTTGTTCCTGATTTAAATGCCCGGAAAGAAATGCATAGGCATAGACACCCGGAGAAGAATGACCCTGAATATAGACCAAATCCCCGCCGTGTGTTTCACAAGGTGCATGCCAGAAATGATGATAGCCTACGTCATAAAGTGTTGCAGCCGATGCGAAACTGGCTATGTGGCCGCCCACATTGGTATTTCTGTTGGCGCGCAACACCATAGCCATCGCGTTCCATCGCACATAGGAACGAATACGGTGCTCTATCGCATTATTTCCAGGTGAGCGTTCTTCTTTACCGGGCGGAATTGTATTGATATAGGCAGTTGTGGCGCTATAAGGCAGGTAAGCACCTGAGCGACGAGCTTTTTCAATAAGCTTTTCCAATAGAAAATGCGCACGCTCTCCACCCATATTGATAATGACCGAATCCAGAGCATCCAGCCATTCTTGTGTTTCCTGTGGATCGATATCAGGTTGCAACTCCATGTCTGGCACACTCATCAAAATTTAACTTGCTTATCTATTATTAATACCGGTTTGTGCACGTTCAGCCGCCAAAATGGTATTACATAGCAACATGGAAATGGTCATCGGCCCTACCCCTCCAGGAACTGGAGTAATATAACCTGCAACACTTTTAACAGACTCATAATCAACATCACCGCAGAGTTTCCCATCAGGTAATCGATTAATACCCACATCGATTACTACTGCGCCGGGCTTTACCATTTCTGCTGTAATCATGCGCGGTTTTCCTATTGCTACCACCAGGATATCAGCATTTTTTGTAAATTGAGTTAAATCACGTGTCTTTGAAGTACAAATGGTGACAGTGGCCCCCCGCTCCAACAACATCAATGCCATCGGTTTTCCCACAATGTTGCTACGTCCTACCACTACGGCATGTTGACCTTCAATCGGGATATGATTCTTTTCCAGCATCACCATAACACCATAAGGTGTGCAAGGTGAGAATATTGTATTTCCGGTAACCAATGCACCAATGTTGTAAAGATGAAAACCATCCACATCTTTCTCTACGGCAATGGATGTAATGACACGATTATTCTCAAAATGCGGGGGTAATGGTAATTGAACCAGAATACCGTGAATATGTGGGTTTTCATTGAGTGATTGAATGCAATTTAACACCTCACTTTGCTGCGTATTCCCTGGAAAACTATGCACCTCCGAGTAAATGCCAATTTCACTGCAAGCTTTAACTTTATTCCTGACATAAATACCAGATGCAGCATTGTCTCCAACGATAATCACTGCCAATCCAGGTTTGATACCGGATTGGATCAGTTTCTCAGCCCGTATTTTCCATTCGGCACGTACTGACTCGGCTATTTTCTTGCCATCTACAATATGAGCGTCCATTTTTACGCCAATAACCGGTTTGATCAATTAATATTAATTTCTCGTTTTCGCTAGATAGTATTGAACATATCCATAATATGCACAAAGATTAACCAGCTAGTTTGCTTTTCTTTATTTTTTTGCGATATATAAATACACCAATAAAAAATACCGGTATTACAAAAAGAGCCGCCGAGATCAATCCGGCAGCAAGAATTGCAATCGCACTATTCCCTGGCATAAACAATGTTATAAACCAGATCACGGCAAAGGCGATAAATAAACCACCATACAACATAATCTTTCTACCGCGATCATATAATCGCCAGAAAGCACCTGAAACTTGCGTATCATCGATGTAATGATCAAAAACTTCTGCCAGACTATTATCACCAGGTTCAGACTCATATCCGATAGCTACGGCCAAAGCATTGTGATCATCTTCAATTTTTGACATTTTTCTCAGAAACTCAATTCGTTTGGGCACTTTCTTTTTATGCAGCCCATCTTGAATTAGCATGGTTCTCAAGGCGACAAAAGCCAATTCACGCGCATCATTAACATTTCCCAAGCTTTCGGCAAATTTCCACATAACACCCAATAAATAAAGTTGAGTGGTCATGTCTTTAAATTCAGGCGCAAAATCATAATCTTTACTTTTGATGCGCTCAAGCTGTTCAGTCAATACTTTCCTTGCATGCGCAACACAAGCATCCATTGTTGAAACATCTGAAGTGGCCATCTCCGGAATTGTTGCTTCGGCTGTGGATTTATCTGGATCAATTGTTACTTCTTTCATTTTGAAACCTCGTGCTTTTTTATTTTAATCAGAATAGTGATGCGTATTATATACCGGCTGAAGAATTGAGGAAAAAGATCATGTCATCTACTGATGATACTGTTTATATTTGATCAGGATAACAAATAGAAACAAGGGAATCTAAAAATAAAGCACTCTTCAGTCTGCTGGTTTTCAACCAGCTTTCGCCCCATGGGGCGAGGAATTGAGCCCGTAGAGATTAAACAGCATTCCCTTTAAGATTGAGGCGTTGCCATATAATCGATGTCAGATCGGCTGAATTTAATGTGTAGAAATGTAATCCGGGCGCACCTGCTTGTAATAAGCGTTCACAAAGATCAGTGACAATATCCAACCCAAAAGCTTGGATGGATGCACTATCATCACTATAACCTTCTAGTTTTTTACGAATCCAGCGAGGAATTTCAGCCCCGCAAGTATCTGAAAACCGAACTAGTTGGGAAAACTTATTAATTGGCATGATGCCCGGAACAATAGGGATATTCAAACCTGCAGAATCACAGGATTCGACGAAATGATAATAGGCGTCAGCATTATAGAAATATTGAGTAATCGCAGAATTGGCGCCGGTTTCAATTTTACGCTTAAAATTTTCGAAATCTGCTTGCACAGAACGCGCTTGCGGATGGTACTCCGGATAAGCAGCCACATCGATATGAAACGAAGATCCAAATTCCTGACGAATAAATGCAACCAGTTCACTGGCATAACGAAATTCGCCAGCTTGTGCCATACCCGATGGCAAATCACCACGCAGCGCGACGATATGCCGAATGCCTGCTTGATAGTATTTTTCAAGAATAGCTCGAATATTCTGCTGAGTCGAGCCAATGCAAGAAAGGTGAGGAGCGACAATGTGTCCTTCTGCTTGAACTTCTAATACTGTTTCCAGTGTTCGTTCGCGAGTTGAACCACCAGCACCAAAAGTTACAGAAAAGAATTTAGGATTGTACTGGGCCAATTGCTTACGTGTTAGTCGGAGCTTCTCAACACCCTGGATGGTTTGAGGCGGAAAAAGCTCAAAGCTGAAAGCCGGGGAAAATTTCTTTTGTGATTTCATCTTTGCGAGTCTATCGAGTCAGAGTTATTTCATTCCACATTAACACGAATACCAATCAGCTCTGTTTAATAACAAGCTATTTCTAAATGAGAGAATCATTCGAATTCATGTAAATTCAAACAATTCTCCCGCTCAGAAGGATTAAATGATTAATATCGATACATCGCTGGCTTATAGGGACCGTTCTTATCAAGACCTAAATATAATGCCTGCTCATCCGTTAATTCAGTGAGTTTCACCCCCAACTTCCCGATGTGTAGGCGTGCTACTTTTTCATCCAGTTGCTTGGGTAATACATAAACATTTTTCTGGTAATTTTCCCCATTTTTCCATAACTCCATCTGCGCCAATACTTGATTGGTAAATGAACTGGACATCACAAAAGAAGGATGACCTGTAGCACACCCTAGATTAACCAGCCTACCTTGCGCCAAGACAATAATGCGGCGCCCTGTTGGAAATATGACATGATCAACCTGTGGCTTGATATTTTCCCATTGATATTTCTGGATAGATGCGATGTCGATTTCCGAATCGAAATGTCCAATATTACAAACTATTGCTTGATCTTTCATTCTCAGCATATGGTCATGTGCAATCACTCGCAGATTACCGGTTGCTGTAACGAAAATATCCGCTTGATCACAAGCATCATTCATTGTAACCACACGATACCCTTCCATCGCTGCTTGAAGCGCACAGATTGGGTCAATTTCGGTAATCCAGACGGTTGCGCCCAAACCACGCAATGATTGCGCACAACCCTTACCTACATCACCATATCCACAGACTACTGCAATTTTTCCAGCAATCATGACATCAGTAGCACGTTTAATGCCGTCAACCAGTGATTCTCTGCAACCATAAAGATTATCAAACTTGGATTTGGTCACTGAATCATTCACATTAAATGCTGGAAAAGGAAGTTCTCCATTTTTATGCATTTCATATAAGCGATGAACCCCTGTCGTGGTTTCTTCAGTGACCCCACGTATCCTGGCAAGATTTTTTGAATACCAGTTAGGTTCGGATGACAATTTGCTTTTGATTGAAGCAAACAATACGGTTTCTTCTTCGTTGGTAGGATTGGCAATAACTGAAGGATCTTTCTCAGCTTTGGCGCCCAGAATAAGCAGCAATGTAGCATCACCGCCATCATCCAGGATCATATTGGCGCCACTGGGTTGTCCGGAAACTGTCCATTCGAATATCTGGTGAGCATATACCCAGTAATCTTCCAGGGATTCTCCCTTATAGGCAAATACCGGTATATTCTTAGCTGCTATGGCTGAAGCGGCGTGGTCCTGGGTAGAGAAAATATTACATGAAGCCCAGCGCACTTCTGCACCTAAAGCCACTAATGTTTCAATCAGCACGGCTGTTTGAATTGTCATATGCAAAGAACCTGCAATGCGTGCACCTGCTAGTGGTTTCTGATTTGCATATTCTTTACGCAATGCCATCAAACCTGGCATTTCTGTTTCGGCGATTGCTATTTCTTTACGTCCCCATTCTGCCAATGAAATATCAGCAACCTTAAAGTCAGTAAAGAAACCACCACTTGGATTAGGCACAGCGTTCATAGTCTTCTCCTAAAATATGAACGAGCGCCGTTGTAACAATACCCCCTCTACTGAGCCTCACGGAACAAACCGCTGCAGCGCTCCTCAGCATAGGGGAAAAATCAATTAGGACTTACTAATAGCGGTAAATACTACTAATAATTTATAGACCAGCATCGGCACGTAATTGAGCAGCTTTATCCGTAAATTCCCAGGTAAATTCAGGAAGCTCACGTCCAAAATGTCCATATGCTGCGGTTTTCCCGTAAATAGGGCGTAACAGATTCAGTGCATGTATGATGCCACGGGGACGTAAATCAAAATATCTCTCAATTAATTCGACAATCTTTTCGTCAGCAATTTTGCCTGTGCCGAATGTGTTGACCATCAATGAAACAGGTCTTGCAACACCAATGGCATAGGCAACCTGTACTTCACATTTGCTGGCAATCCCAGCCGCTACAATATTCTTTGCAACATAGCGTCCGGCATAAGTCGCCGATCGATCAACTTTAGAAGGATCTTTACCAGAAAAAGCCCCACCACCATGATGCGCGGAACCGCCATAACTATCGACAATAATTTTACGTCCGGTTAAACCACAATCACCCATCGGCCCACCCACAACAAAACGCCCAGTTGGATTTACCAGATATTTAATGTGATCACTGATGAGTTCAGAAGGTAATACTGGTTTAATAATCTCTTCAATCACTGCTTCGGTCAATGCGTGATGAGAAATATCAGGATCATGCTGTGTTGAGATTACGACAGTTTCAATGCTTTGCGGTTTACCATTCTGGTAGCGCACTGAAACTTGTGACTTGGCATCAGGACGCAACCATGCCAATTTTCCTTTTTTCCGCAGCTCAGCTTGACGCTCAACCAAACGATGCGCATAAAAAATTGGCATTGGCATCAATTGTGGTGTTTCATCGCACGCATACCCGAACATGAGCCCCTGATCACCAGCCCCCTGTTCCATTTCTTCTTCTTTGGTACGGTCAACCCCTTGCGCAATATCGGGCGACTGTTTGTTGAAAGCTGTTAAAACCGCGCAAGTTGTAGAATCAAAACCAATATTAGAACTGGTATACCCAATATTCTTAACTGTTTCACGTGCAATTATGTTGTAATCAACCGAAGCATGTGTGGTTATCTCACCCGACAACACAATTAGACCCGTACTACATAATGTTTCGCAAGCAACTCGCGCATTGGCATCTTGACTTAAAATCGCATCCAAAACAGCGTCTGAGATTTGATCAGCAACCTTATCCGGATGACCCTCAGAAACAGATTCAGAAGTAAAAAGATATTCACTCATAGTTTAATCATTCAAAATTATAAAAGTTGCTCAGTATACCCGATTAAGTCTTTAAAAACAGGATCCAGTCTAACTTCACTCAATTTTTGACACCCAGCCCACAACCTTGCGTCACTCGAACGGTAGCACAACCGGGGGTGAAATGAAGGAAATTTATACTGCTTGATGTTAATGGTGCTGCTAAGCACGCAATCTTAGGGTATAGCGCTGTTTCGGGAAGGTGAATTCGAAAGCAAATGACCAGCTAATTACTCAACGGAAGGAAAAACTGATAGCATAAAACCATTCGCCCATTAGGAAGACGAAAAACAGAGTAAATCTCAGGAAAGAAATAGTATTTTTTAGCGTTTTATCAGTAATTCCTTAAAAATTCTCAGTTGTCTTTATCTAACTTATTTAAAAATTATGATGCTTCAAAACATTAAAAATAGATTGGATATTATCTTTGTACTGCTAATTATCATGACTATGGGTTTACTTCATAGTCCTACGATTTTGGGGGGTGATCAATCCTTATTTGCAGTGATTGCGCAATTGCTAGATTCAGGAAAAATCTTATACAAAGATCTGTTTGATTATAAACAGCCGGGGATTTACTTATTTTATTTGCTAGCCGGTAAAACTTTAGGCTGGAGTGATGTCAGCATTCATCTATTTGAATTAGGCTATTGGATATTATTTTCGATACTATTATTTTATACGATCAGGAATTATTCACTGTTTCGTGCGGATTATTTCAATAGTCTGCTCCCCTTGTTTATTGTCGGATCCTATTATTGCAATGCGACCATTTCTCATTTAACTCAACTGGAAGCACTGATTAACGTTCCTTTGTTTCTAATGGTTTGGCTATTAGATAGAGCCTATAAAACGGGAAATGATCTATTTGTGACGTACTTGACGATAGGTGTTCTGATAGGCATTGTTTTATTGAGCAAACTGGTTTTTGGTCCCATTATTTTCTTCTTTCTACTAATCCACTTTATATTCACTTTAAGAAGTCAGAATTTAAAATATATTCTTATTAAACAAATAATCCCATTATTTGTTGGATTCGTTATACCGCTATCGATTTTTCTAGCCTATGTTTTTACGCATCAAATCGAAAATCTGGTGGTCGATATCTATTTCAAAATCCCAACGAGTGTAATAACGTTAGCCGATCAAATTGATCCGGATCGATTGCTATCATCGATTAAGTGGTTTATCAAAAAAATGTTTGTGCTCCTATTACTCGCTGTTATTGGAGTCTTTCTGATCACGAAAAAAGAATCTCATTTTTTTAGTTTGATCATAGCGTGGGGTGTTATAGGATTTGGGGTCATACTCATGCAAAAAACCTCATGGTGGTCTTATCATTTTCAGCTTCTGTATGTCCCAATTGGCGTGTTTGCTGTAATGGGACTGGATTTTGTTTTGTACCATCTTCTGCGGAAAATAAAACTCGGCACACCGCTGATAAAAGGTCTCTTAATCATTACGATAATATCTTTGATATTTTCAAATCAATTGAATACGCTCTGGAAGGGTGTAGCACCGCAAGGTGACAAAAAATTATACACTTTTGATTACGCAAAGAATGATGCGGAAAATATAATTAATGCTATTAAACCAGAAGATACCATCTTTATATGTGGAAACCCCAGAATGTATCTGCTGACATCCCATTTGCCTGAATTGAGTATTAACGGCTGGATATTGGAATATTATCTGGATTATCAATGGGAAGATTTTTATTACCAATTCAAAAATAAGCTTCCGACCTATCTCTTTGTAAAAAATGATTATGACAAGCTGATTGAGTCAAAGCATACAAAGCTTTGGGAGTTAATGATGAAAGAATATACTGAGTTTGATTCGGTAAAAAATGGAAAATGGTATAAAAGAATATAGTTTCTCGTTAAAAATCGGGGTGGCGGCGAGATCACCCTCGCCGTTCAACTGACTCTTCCCCTTACAGGTCGATTAGAGGGCTGTCACCTCCAAGCCAACGCATCCTTGCCGGGCTAATAAACCCGCAAACATCAAAAGATCCATTGTGTCATTTCGACCAAAGGGAAAAATCTTGTATTACTGCAAAAGATTCCTCACTACGTTCGGAATGACAACAACCCAAAAAGTAGGGTGCATTAAGCACAGCGCAATGCACCAAGCAGCTGCGGACAAAACCGCATCAATAACGGATTACGCTGCGCTAATCCATCCGACAAAAACCACAAAAATACAAATCGCAAAGAATCAAAGCACAAAGAACAAAACATCAAAAAGCCCTGGCGATACGAAAACCCAGGTCGTTGCCGGCCCCACCGGTGTCGTTCCAGTAGCGGAAAGCCGATCGCAAGCCCCGTGGATCGTAGAGCCACGAACCGCCCCGAACCACCCGGCGATTACAATCGCCTCCATCGGCATCTTTCCACGCTGAACCGTCCTGCGGCGCGCCTTGATAATTGCCATGCCAGCAGTCCTCAGTCCATTCCCAGACATTACCCAGCAGATCGAACAAGCCGAACTGATTTTCCCCAAAGCTGGCAACGGGTGCGGTATACACATGAGAATCCGAGCACTCTGCTAGAGTCCAATCAGAACTGGCAATGGATTTTGTTTCCTGTCCCGCGCCATTGGCGTAATCGCATTGCTTGTCGTCCTGATAATATCGTGCTGTTTTCGTGCCCGCCCGTGCCAAATATTCCCATTCCGCTTCGGTTGGCAACCGGTAAACCGCGCCCGTGCGGTGCGACAGCCATTTCACATAGGCTTGGGTATCATCCCAGGAAACGCATACCACCGGATGGTTGTCATTTTGTGCAAATCCAGGATTTTTCCAGTTGCGCTCCGGTTGTTGTCCATATGTTTCTTGGTCCACATTCCACACAAAACAACCTTTACCGTTGTCTTCAACAGTAGTGCGGTGATTGGTTTCCTGCACAAACTGCCTGAACTGTCCCACGGTAATTTCACAGCGGCTGATGGCAAAGGGATTCGGAATCGTGACTGCATGCTGCGGGTCTTCATCCGACTCACGATCTTTTTCGTTTTCCGGTGATCCCATCAAAAATCGATCAGGACGAATCGCTACCATCGCAGGCGCCAGTTTGGCATCGGTGGCATAGCAAGTTTGCGCTAATTGTTTGGTAACCGCTTTTTCTTGGGTGTTTTGACCACCTCGTGGCGCAATATCTTCATTGGCATAAATCGCCTGACAAAAAATCAAACTCAGCAACAGCAATAAAAAGCGGCAGCCTGATAACAAACTGCCGCCTGCCGAACACAGCACCCGCTTGGGTTGGCAAGCATCGTAGGGTGCATTAAGCAAAGCGCAATGCACCGTCTCTCTGTTCAATGTCATAAAAAATGCCCTATCGATTAAAACGCAACCTACACTGTAACCAAAAATGGTTATAACGGATGACGCTCCGCCGCTTATCGTCCTACATCAATCTAAACAACCCGCACACATCAAAAGGCCCCTTTGTGTCATTTCGACCAAAGGGAGAAATCTTGCGCCACCGCAGAAGATTCCTCTCTGCGTTCGGAATGACAGCAAACCCAAAATGTAGGATGCATTAAGCATAGCGCAATGCACCAGGCGGCGGTGCGCGAAACCGCATCAACGACGGATTACGCTGCGCTAATCCATCTGACAACCCAAAAAACCAAACCCGCAGAGGCTGCGCCCCTGCACCCCACAAAGAATCAAAGCACAAAGAACAAAAGGTCAAAAAGCCCTGGCGATACGAAAACCCAGGTAGAGGATGGCAGCATCGGAGACGTACCAGAAGCGGTTAGCCGACCGCAAGCCCCGTGGATCGTAGTCCCACGAACCGCCCGGCGAACACAATCCCCGCCATTGGTTTCTTTCCACGCCGAGCCGTCCACTGGCGCATTCTGGTAATTCTCATGCCTGCAATCCTCCACCCATTCCCACACGTTACCGGCGGTATCATGAAGCCCAAAGCGATTCGGTTTGAACGAGCCAACCGGCGCAGTTTGTTTACCATCCCACTCACTGCCGCAACTCCTACATGCCGCATTGTTATTGCCAATACCATCGCCCCACCAGTATGCCGTTTCGCTTCCGGCCCGTGCGGCGTATTCCCATTCGGCTTCCGTTGGCAGGCGGTATTGCTTGCCCGTTTGATCAGACAGCCATTTAACATAGGCTTGCGCATCGTTAAAACACACATTGATTACCGGGCGTTTGCCGCGCCCCCACCCTTCATCACGGGGAAAATCACGTTTGGTGTCTTTGGCAAACGCATCGTATTCGTCAAACGTGACTTCATATTTGCTGATTTCAAAAGCATAGGCGATAGTGACTTCGTGTTGCGGATCTTCGTCAGAATCTCGACCGGCTTCGGTTTTAGGCGAACCCATTAGGAATTTACCGGGTGGGATGTACACCATTTCGGGTTCGAAGGGCAGACGGGATTCTTGTGATGAGCGTAATTCATCATTGAATCCCGCACCATGCTGATAAGTCTTGCGAAGCTGTACTTGAATAGTGCCCGCAGATAAGTCCGTTGACTCGATCACGTTAATTGCTGCGCCATACGTCAGCCAAGCCAAACTGCGTGCGATTCGCTCGGCAGCGGCCTGCCCGCCGCGCGCAAAACGGATGGTGTTGGTCATCGGCTTGGCATTGAGGGCATCCGATTCAATGGATACAGGAAATTGAGCGGTTTTCAGCTTGTTTTGCAGCGCTTCCATCAGTGCTTGGGTATCTTCCCGGTGATTGAGCGTAACGCGCCACTGGGTGTTTTCCTGCGCCATTTGGTTGCGCTGATAGTCAACGAAGGCGTGCTGACCAACGTAATGCCAGGCCGCGTATAACGTACCGGTTCCGAGCAGCGCCCAAAACAGCATGATTAAAGCTGGACGCAGAATCAGCGCTTGATTGGTTTTAGGCAGCAGCTTAGCCAGCGCTTGCGGAATGCGGAAATCCAGCAAGCCCAGTTTCCCGCCCAACAGGATATTGGCGAAAATCGGATCGTTAATGGCATCGTCCTTGGAAATCGCGCGCAAGTCATCGAGCTTTAGTTTGAGTTGCAGCTTAGGCGGCGTTCTGACTTCAAGGCTCAGCGAATTGGGGTTGTCCTTATCGGTCAATGGGCTGAATAAGCGTTGCCAGGCGGTTGCTACTTGTTGCCTTTCGCCACGGTCCATGCCGAGTAGGAGGTATTCCCGCAGCCAATCCGGCAAATGCGCGTGCGTCAACCAGGGCAAGCGGCTCAAGCGCGCCAGCCGCTGTTCGCGCTGCGGTAGCGGATCGGCGGTATTTAAGTTCTCAAATAACAAATAATCCAACGCGCGTGTCAACGCCCAGTGTGGTTTTGGAAATACCGCCACTGCGCGCAACAGGCGCAAACCATCGGCATTCAGAAATTGCTGCAATTGCTCTACCAGTAAGGAAAGATTCGCGCCATAAGGCGGGCGTTCACCAAGCCAGGCATCAGGTTCGGCAGCGATCAACGCGGGCAGCGGCGATGGATCCGTTTTTTGTAGCATCAGCTTGTGCGGTTGCTGCGTGGTCAGGTGTTTGACCAGTTGCGGCAGGTTGTCCTGCGCCAGCGGCAACATCATAAAGTGGTGCTGCGCCAATAACGCTGCGTGTGCGGTACCGGCATCGCGTGGGTGCAGCCAAACTTTGTCCTGCCAAGGCTTAAAATCATCGAGCCAGGTGCGAATCTCTCCGCTGTACGGATGAAACAGAATCGCCGTTTCGCTGATGATCAGCAAACGTGCGGCTTCGTGCCGAACCACCAGTTGCTGCAGTTGGTAGTAGCTTGCTTTGCTGTCGTCGTCATGCCAGCGCACCAGCCAGCGCGGATCGTCGCGAAAGCGATAGGTGTTGATTGGCAGTCCGAGTGCTTTAAAGCGCTTCTCCAATTCTTCCGCCAATGCCGCTTGCTGGTCGTTGCGATGCTGGCTGCGCACCAGTAGCAAGTGTTCGGGAGCGACACGGCGATTGCAGTACACCGGCTGGAAATAACCGCCGCTGCGCGCGGTGGCTTCGATGGTGGCGGTGATATGCAGGCGATTCGTCGGTACCAGCCGCGCTGCGTGCAATTCGCGCAATGCCTGCTCAGCCTTGGCACCGCCAAAAAAGGGTTGCACAGTATGCGATCAAAGCGGAAATGATGCAGCAGGTCGTCAACTGAAGCCGTTTGTTTGCGTAAAACCGCGTTTCGTTGATAGCGCCAAGCCAAAATCAACAGCACTGGCAACCACGGCAATGCAAACAATGCCCAGCCGATATTGCGCACGATACTTTCCCATTCTAACCCCACGTAATCCGGCTCGGGTTGCGGCCGTGGCGCGATGTGATCGACGATGGCAACGGATGCAGTGGCCGGTTGCGGTTTACGCCGGGGGATCGGTTGTGACGGTTTTTCAGGGATTTTTATGGTCGGCGGCGGCGGTGGTTTTGGCAGAAACCAATCCGGTCCTTTGACCAGCAATACGGCGATCACGCAGACGATCAACGCGATGCCGCCCATGATCCAGATTTTTTGCGTTTTTTGCGCGGCTTCTTGCGCGGCAACGAAAGCACTGCGGCCTGGTGAGCTGATGCGGTTTTCCGTTGCCAGGGCTGATTCACTTTCGCCTTTTAGCCATTGTTCAAACAGCAGCGGAAAACGCGCTTGATCTTGCGGATTGCGGCAAAACAGCGGCCCCAGCAGCGGCGCAAGATCACTCGCATCATTGGGCAATCTTCCCTGTCGTTCAAGACGCTCCAACAGGCGAGCCACCGACAACCAGACATCGACGCCGTACGCCATGCCTTCGGCGCGCAGCAACGTGCCCAGATTGTCGATACGGGAATAAAAAGCGCGGCTATCCACGGATTTAGCTTAGGACACCGGTTGCGCTTTCCAGCCGTCGATCAAATTTTTGATACGCTCCTGGTCTTCTTTGTGTTTCAGCAGCGTCACACTGGCGCTGGTGGTGAACACATCGAGCCATGCGGTATTGGTTAAATGCGGCGTTTCTGCTAACCCTTTGCCGCGCTTTTGCAGTAGTTGCATCCAATTCAGCAGTTCCGCGATGGAGGGCTGTTTCTCCAGCCGGGCTTCGTTATGCAGATAATGGAAAAAAGAAATACCGGCCGCCCAAACGCTTTTTTGCGCATTCGGCACCTGTTCTTCCGTTGGAATCTTGATGCCCAACCGTTTCTCGATAATCTCTTCGATGGTGACCTCACCGCCAGTTGAAGAACCGTTGCTGTTGTTGGGTTTGCTGCGGAAAGCCGGCAGTTCGAGGTGAAAATACACGCAGCGGCGCAGGAAAGCATCCGGCAATTCGCGTTCGCGATTACTGGTGATGATCACAATCGGCCGCATTGCTGCCGCTTGCAGCGATATCGTGGTTTTCTTGCGCGCGGTTTCGAACAATTCCGGAATATCAAAACTCATGCGTTCGATTTCGTTCAGAATGTCATTCGGCACCTCGCGTGGCGCTTTGTCGATTTCGTCGATTAACACCACCGAGCGCCGCGGTTCCGCAATCGGTTGCGATTCGCCCGATACGTCAAGGCAATAATACAATCCGAGCTTGCTGACTGCGTCTATTCCCAATGCTTGCAAGATCGCCATGCCGAGCGCTTCAAAACGCAAAAAGCGCCGCGGATCGTCGTTTTCACCATCCCTGCGCGTGGCACGGAATCGCCCCAAGGTATCAAAGTGATAAAACAAATCACGGCTTTGCGTATCCGATTTGACAGTGAAAGCCAGCGGTTTTTGCCAAGCATCATTCGGATTTTGCGGATGATCCAATTCCCAAGCCAGACTATAAGCCAGTTGCGACTTGCCGCAACCCGGTTCGCCAGTCAGCAACAGCGGTATGCCCAATTCCAGTGCCACATTGACAGCGGTCACTAATCCCTGCGGCGCCAAATAATTCTTCGGGTGCGTCAAATCGTCCGGGTTAAATCCGGGTAGACTGCGCCATTTTTCCGGCTTAGGATGCTTGTTGTTGGGTCCCAAGTAATAGTGCGGTTCTAAAAAGATCGACATGGTGGGTTACTCTCGAGTTGAATGGTGGTTTTGTAATAATGGGAATATTTTTTCTTTCAAATCTCCAGGCGGGATGGCTGAATGCTTGGACAACTCTTTCCGAATCGTGCTACGTAACTGCTCGGGTATTTCATTACGATTTTTGAACCAATCTTCGACATCCACGGCAACGGTTGGTGAACATAGTGTTGGCAGCAACGAATTTTGTAACTGGTGACGGGATAGTAGCTTTTGTAGATCCTGATACCATCTGGAAGATGATCGCTTATGAAATAACCGGCCAAACATTGAATCGCTCAAGTAATCCGATTCACAAATCAGCAGGAGAAAATGACTGTGGGAATTGACGCCAAATGTTAACTTTGACCATGCCAAAAGCACTCCGGCGATAAAGTTATGATTTCTAACTTCGTCTCCGACCAATTCGCGGAAGAAAATATGTGATTCTTCTTTACTCTGAAGCGTCTTCAAAATATCTGTTTCTTCAGAGCGGCAGTTTAATTGGCGCCCCAAAAGCTTCCACAAATGAGTTTCTCCTATCGATAACAATTCTGCACTTTCGTCAGTCAGATTTAGTCTGGTTTCCAGTGGTTTTATTTCTGGAGATTGTTTGGAATAAGAAATCTTATGTTCTTTAAGTAAATGCGACAGTGTAAATCGCACAGCGTTAGGCCATTCATTCCGGGGGCCAAAAATACAAAATCCGTAAGCTTTTCCTTCGTCAATAGGTCGCTTTTCAGGAATCTGGCCATCAAAATGTACATGTTGTGGTTTTCTATCTAACAAACCTAATAGATATTCTAGGTTACGTATTGGTTTGCTTTTTTGATCGACTTGATCCAAATCACCAGAATGGTCAAGAGATTTTTTGTCATGCGTGTGCGCTTGCGATGCGGTTCTTTGTGGTTGTGTATCAAAAGTTATCGGCGTACCAACCGCGCGAGGTTTTATTTTTGGCGGACCGACAGGACCCGGTTCCATACCGCCTTGATCCAACAAGTCATCATAAAGCACTTGGTAGTTGTCTTCGGTGTTCAACACATAATGGGTTCGTGGCATTAGCGGTTTTGGAATGTACTGTTCGTCGGTTGAGTTGCGCAGCACCGGGATGAATTTGTTTGAAACACTGCGCTCATCGTAGAGCTCTTGCGCTATCATCGTGCCTTCCCAATCCACGCCCTTACCTTTGCCAGGAATCTCGTGCCCGTGGAAACGGCGGTAATAGGTTTCCGTGCAAACGCACAACACATGCGTCGTCTCATCCAGCGAATTCGACATCCAACGTGGCCAGCCCCCGGCGGGGAACCGTTTCTGACATAGCGATCAAGAATCGTTTCAATGCCATTGGCGCGCAGGCGCTCGGATAAACCGAGCACCCACTCGCGGTGCTCGTCGGAATCGTGGCTGTAGCTGATGAATACTTTGATCATGGGGGCAACAAGGTCGTTGTACAATAAGGTCTCGCTTAACCCAACCCTGGCCAGTAATGACTATCCGGCAGCGGCCGCTTTCCAAAAATCGCTTGCCCGACGCGCACCACTGTCGCGCCTTCTTCGATCGCCAGTTCATAGTCGCCCGACATGCCCATCGAGAGCTCGTCAAATGACAAACCGGTAGGCGCTTCCTGGCGCAACATGGCTTGGATTTCGCGCATTTTGACGAAACATTCGCGCACCCGGTCGTGATCGGCAGAGAAAATCGCCAGTGTCATGAGTCCTTTGATACGCAGCGACGAGAAGTTGGGCAATTCCATGACAAAAGCGCGCACATCTTCCGGTGCCAAACCGAATTTGCTGGCTTCGCCGGAGCTGTTCACCTGCACATAGACGTCGATCGCGCGCCCTTCATTTTGCAGACGTTTGTCGAGTTCTTCGGCGACTTTCAGGCTGTCGAGTGCTTGGAATTCATTGGCAAAACGTGCCAGATACTTGGCTTTGTTGGTTTGCAGATGACCGATGATCGACCATTTAATCGCTAAGTCTTTCATCACTTCAGATTTCTCACGCGCCTCCTGAATTTTGTTCTCGCCCATTTCAAGGCAGCCTGCGGCAAAGGCAATGCGCAACCTTTCGGCCGGCACTGTTTTGGTGACAGGCAGGAGCCGTACACTGGCAGGATCACGCCCAATTCGCTGGCAGGTATCGACAATGCGTTGCTTAACCATTGCAAGATTGGTTTTAATTTCGTTGAATTGCTGCTCTTCGTTGAGTTCCAAAATATTCTCCTGATCCATTGTGCTTAGGTTTCTAATCGCTTAGTTGCCTGATGAAATACCATTTTCCAATTATTTCCCTGCTGCTGCCAGATCGACGTTCTGATCGATCCGTTACTTATATTGTTCGGGTCATTGCGTTTTTTTGCGATATAAACCGCCATCACCAAGTCATCCGCTAGCGCCTTAATTCTGAAATCCGTTAGTGACCATTGAATAGCGTTATCCTTGTTTAACAACCAATTAATCACGTCAACTCTCTGACTGATTTGCCCGTTGCTGCCGATCTCTTCAAAGTCTGCGGATAACCAGTCATCGATCAGTGCGGGATTTGCTCTCCAATTCGTTTGCAATAATTCAAGCTCCCGTTGTTTGATGTGCTCCGCGATACCTTGCAATTCCATACAAAGGATACCGGTTATTTAACACGCATTCCGGGTTGCGCGCCTGCGTCGGGAGAAAGAATGAATAATTCGCCCGGATTGCCACCACCGGCTGCCAGCACCATGCCTTCCGATAATCCAAATTTCATTTGGCGCGGTGCAAGATTCGCAACCATCACTGTGTAGCGCCCTTTCAATTGTTCCGGGTCATACGCCGATTTGATACCGGCAAAAACCGTGCGCTGCTCGCTGCCAATATCCAGCGTCAATTTCAGTAATTTGTCCGCGCCCGGCACATGCTCGGCATTGACGATTTTTGCCACGCGCAAATCAATCTTGTTGAAGTCATCGATGGAAATCGTGTCGGCAATCGGTGTCGCAGCGTGTTGCTGTTTTTCTGCATGCCGCGCAGGAGAATGGGCCTGAGCAACGGGTGCCAGGCTTTGCGTATTGGCTGCGATCAATGCATCAATTTGTTTGGCGTCAATACGTGTCATCAAATGCTGATAAACATTGATTGTGTGCCCGGCAGGCAATAACAAATCCGAAACCGGTTGACCTTTCCGCAGTTCAGGCCAGGTCAGTGCGCCACAGTTGAGAAAAAGCTCAATCTGTTTCACTGTTTCCGGCAAGATGGGTTTCAGATAACGCGACAGTACATAAAAAAGTTGTATTCCTAGGCTGCAAATTCGCTGTAGCTCTTCTCCTCGATCGGGATTCTTGGCGATTTCCCAGGGCGCCAGTTCGTGAATCATTTCATTCGCTTCGTCGGCGAATTTCATGATCTGGCGAATCGCAGATGAAAATTCTCTTTCTTCAAACGCTTTCTCAATGGAGTCAGGCCGCCAAGAAGCAAAACGTTCATTCACTAAGGATTGCAATTGTTGATACTGCGCACCATCCGCAAGTTTTCCGTCAAACCGTTTACTGATAAAACCGGCGCAGCGGCTGGCGATATTGATAAATTTTCCGACCAAATCCGAATTGACGCGCGCGACAAAATCTTCCAGATTCAGGTCAATATCTTCCAGCGTGCTGTTGAGTTTGGCTGCGTAATAATAGCGTAACCACTCCGGATTCAGACCTTGCTTCAGGTAACTTTCCGCGGTGATGAATGTGCCACGGGATTTACTCATTTTTTCACCGTTCACGGTGAGAAATCCATGCGCAAAAATCTTCGTGGGTGTTCGGTAACCTGCGTTCTCGAGCATCGCAGGCCAGAACAAGGCATGAAAATACAAAATATCCTTGCCGATAAAATGATACAGCTCGGTATCCGATTGTTGCTGCCAAAATTCGTCAAAATCGATGTGTTCGCGAACGCACAAATTCTTGAAGCTGCCCATATAACCAACCGGCGCATCCAGCCAGACATAAAAATACTTACCCGGCACATCAGGGATTTCAAAGCCGAAATAAGGCGCGTCACGCGAAATATCCCAATCGGACAATTTGTTCTCCCCCGCTTCGCCCAGCCATTCACGTATTTTATTTGCGGCTTCCGGTTGCAAATGATCGGCTTCGCGGGTCCAGCAGCGCAGAAAGCCGGCACAGCGTGCATCGGATAAACTGAAAAAATAATGTTCCGATGATTTCTTGATCGGCTTGGCACCAGAAACAGCTGAATAGGGATTTTTCAGTTCCGCTGGCGTGTAGGCCGCACCGCAGGCTTCACAGGAATCGCCGTACTGATCTTTAGCGCCGCATTTCGGGCATTCCCCTTTGACAAACCGGTCGGGCAAAAACATGTTTTTAACCGGATCATAGAGTTGTTCGATGCCGCGTATTGCGATCAATCCAGCAGCCTTGAGTTTGCCGTAAATGACTTCGGAGAAATGACGTGTTTCAGTTGAATGCGTACTGTAATAGTTATCAAATTGGATATGAAAGCCGGTAAAATCTGCCGAATGCTCATCGTGTACGCGCGCGATCAATGCTTCTGGTGTTATGCCTTCTTTTTCCGCACGCAACATGATCGGTGTGCCATGCGTATCATCCGCACACACATAATAAACCGTATGTCCGCGCATTTTCTGAAATCGTACCCAGATATCCGTTTGAATGTATTCCACCAAATGGCCTAAATGAATGCTGCCATTGGCATAAGGCAGCGCAGAGGTGACCAGAATTTTTCGCTTATTCATTAACTCTCATGAAATCAGATTAGATAAAGGTGAATTGTAACAAACTGTGTGGGCATTCCTGATATTTGTTACCATCCCCTTATTAAATTATTAACCGTAAATTGGCTGTAAAAGGAGTTTGTAGTGACTATTTCTGAGCAACAAATACAATCTGTACTCAAGCAAGTGATTGATCCCACAACGGGCAAGGATTACATGACCTCGCAGACCGTACGCAATATTCAGATTGACCAAAGCAATGTATCCCTCGAAGTCGAGCTGGGTTACCCGGCGAACAGTGTCAGGGATGCCATCCAAAAACAAATTGTTGATGCACTGAAATCAATACCGGGGATTGGAAATATCCAAATCTCGGTCAGCAGCAAAATTATTCCGCACAGCGTACAAAAGGGCGTCAAGTTGATCCCTGGCGTTAAAAATATCATTGCGGTGGCATCCGGTAAGGGCGGTGTCGGCAAATCAGCAACTGCGGTTAATCTGGCATTAGCCTTGGCGGCGGAAGGCGCATCCGTGGGGATTCTGGATGCGGATATTTATGGCCCATCACAACCGCAAATGCTGGGAATCACAAGCCACCCGGAATCGCTCGATGGCAAAACTATGGAACCCGTTCTGGCACATGGTATTCAAGCCATGTCTATTGGCTTGCTAATTGATGTCGAAACGCCCATGGTTTGGCGCGGTCCGATGGTTACACAGGCATTGCAACAGTTGCTCAATGACACCAATTGGAAAGATCTGGATTATTTGATTGTGGATTTACCACCGGGCACCGGCGACATTCAACTCACGCTCGCACAAAAAATACCCGTAACCGGCGCTGTCATTGTTACTACACCACAAGATATCGCTTTGCTCGACGCGCGCAAGGGATTGAAAATGTTTGAAAAAGTTGGAATCCCGATTTTTGGCATTGTGGAAAACATGAGCACACATACCTGTTCTCAATGCGGACACACAGAACCGATATTTGGAACCGGCGGCGGGGAAAGGATGTGCCAAGACTATGATGTGGAATTCTTGGGAGCGTTACCCCTCGATATCAAAATTCGCGAACATACGGATATGGGTAAACCCAGCGTGGTCGCTGAACCGGACGGTAAAATAGCTGATATCTATCGGCTGATCGCACGGCGAATCGCCGTTAAAGTGGCTACATCCGCTGAAGATCACTCAGGACTATTCGCCAAGATCATAATGGAAGATAACTAAAAAGGCTAAGGAATGACGATTAAATCAGATAAGTGGATACGTCACATGGCGCAAACCTATGGCATGATCGAACCCTTCGAACCCGATCAGATCCGTCAGAAGAATGATCAACGAATTGTTTCCTATGGCACTTCAAGCTATGGTTACGACATCCGTTGTTCGGATGAATTTAAGCTATTTACCAATATCAATTCCACCATCGTCGATCCGAAGAATTTTGACTCCAATTCATTCGTTGATGTCCGAAGTGATGTGTGCATTATTCCACCCAATTCTTTCGCGTTGGCCCGCACCGTTGAGTATTTCCGCATCCCGCGCAATGTGCTAACAATTTGTTTGGGCAAATCAACCTATGCCCGCTGCGGCATTATCGTCAATGTCACCCCATTTGAACCGGAATGGGAAGGGTTTGTCACTCTGGAATTTTCTAACACAACCCCCCTGCCCGCTAAAATTTATGCCAACGAGGGCGTCGCACAAGTTATTTTTTTTGAATCGGATGAAGTCTGCGAAACTTCTTATAAGGATCGTGGCGGCAAATACCAAGGGCAACAGGGTGTTACATTGCCAAAAATATAAAGGGTGGAAATCAACAACTGATGTGTAAGACTCTTTTATGATGTTGGCACGAGAAAGTTTAAAACAAATCAGACGACTGTCCATTCTTTTAGCGCTCATTCTATTCTCTGCAGCTTTTGCTGTGGCAGCGCAAACACGAATCTCTTTACCCCATACCGGATTCATGCCGGAAGACATTGCGGTCATCGTCAATGATGACGATCCCTTATCCCGGCAAATTGGGAATTACTACCAGCAAGCACGGCATATCCCTGAGAGCAACATGATTCGTCTGCGTTTTTCATCCGAACGCAGTGCGATGACACCGAAAGAATTTCAACAACTGAAAACAACGATTGATCAGCTTACTCCTGATCACGTACAAGCTTACGCGGTTGCTTGGACCAGCCCCTACCGGGTGGGTTGTATGTCGTTGACTTCCGCATTGGCATTGGGTTTCGATAAAAAATATTGTTCCACGGCATGTGCACCGACAGCACTCAGCCCCTATTTCAATGCGCAAAGCCAGTACCCGGCCACTGATTATAAACTTCGGCCTGCCATGATGCTGGCGGGGACCTCCTTTGAACAAGTCAAGGTGTTGATAGACCGCGGCATTGCTTCCGATCACAGTTTTCCAAATGGTCAGGCCTATTTACTCAGCACTTCAGACAAAGCGCGGAATAATCGCGCAATGAGTTATGCACAGACCGCAAAGGATCTGGCCGGTGTTTTTTCTCTACAGATACTGGAAACCAATTTCATTTCTGATCATCAAGACATTCTTTTTTACTTTACTGGATTAGTTGCAGTACCCATGCTGGAGACACTTGGTTTTCTACCCGGCGCATTAGCGGATCATTTAACATCGGCCGGCGGCATGCTGACCGATTCTTCTCAAATGAGCAGTTTGCGTTGGCTGGAGGCTGGCGCCACAGCGAGTTATGGGACAGTTGTTGAGCCTTGCAGCTATCCACAAAAATTTCCTTCCCCCGCGGTTGCTATGTTTCATTATGCATTGGGTGCTACTGCTATTGAGGCATATTGGAAAAGTGTAGCCTGGCCGGGGCAAGGCGTATTCATCGGTGAACCACTGGCTAAGCCATTTGCTCCATTATTACGGAAAATCAGCCCTGGCCGTTATGAATTGACGATTTTCTCACCCCGCGCAGGACGGCTAAAAATTGAGAAATCGCTTTCTGCCGCTGGGCCATTCAAACTTCATTCGAGACAACAGTCAATCCGCCAAGGAAAAAATCTTATCCATTTCAGGTTTAATGAAAAAACAGATGGTTATTTGAAGTTGCAATGGAATTGATCATTACTCAGGGAGCACTCTAATATAAAAAATAAAATAGACCATATTTCATGGTGTTGAAACCAGTCATCCATTTAAAAAAATCGCCTAAACTTTATTGAAAAATACCCGTCCAATCCCGCATAAAAAGCAATTGCATAATGCATTGTTTTACAATACCTAATTTGCACTATATAAAAATTAATTTTCATATAAAAAAATACTTGATTTGCCTGAAATGCAGACTATAATGCGTGAAAATTTCAAACAAGCTAACTTACCGATAAGGAGGTCATCATGAAAAGTATCAAGAACTTTTTTGCTGCAGTTGATTTAGTCAATGTTCATATTCCTGTGACGTAGCCATTTTTAAAGGAAGACACCCATGCATATATTTCCCTCTACACTTCAGAAATCCGATCAATCTGAAGTCCTGTTTGACACCCATCCTGAGAATAGTCTGAATTTTAAGTACGTTCAAAATGAACTAAAGAAAGGCTATCAACGCCCTTTTTTACTGATTGACCGTAACATCGTCCGGCAAAAAACCCGGCGCTTTCAAGCTGCCATGCCACGAGTCCATCCGCATTATGCAGTTAAAGCCAATCCCGATGAGCGTGTATTGAAAACACTCATTGAAGAAGGTGCTGGCTTTGAGATTGCCTCTATAGCCGAGCTTGATTTGTTAATGAAGCTGGGTGTATCTGCTGCTGAAATATTTTATAGCAACCCGATGAAATCCCGGGCTTATCTGGAATACGCTGCGAAGAAAGGCGTTGAATGGTATGTGCTAGACAGCATTGAAGAATTGCGCAAAATTGTTAGTGTCAAACCCGATGCCAAGATGTATCTACGCATCGACACGCCGAATATCGGCAGTGATTGGCCATTAGCGGGAAAATTCAGTACGCATCTTGCCGACATTAATGAAATCATTCAAGAAGCGGTAAAGCTTAATGCAGATTTGGCTGGCGTTACATTTCATGTGGGTTCACAGTGTCGTAACCCGCAGAATTGGCGGGTCGGTATAGAACGTGCCAGAAAAGTTTTTGCTGATATGAAACATGCGGGCTTAAATCCTCGACTGCTTAATATTGGTGGCGGTTATCCGGTTCGTCATATTAAACCCATTCCTTCGATTGAAATCATTGCTGAAGTCATCAACGATGCCATTGCTGATTTGCCGGACAATATCCATGTCATGGCAGAACCTGGTCGTTATTTGGTATCCGATTCAGCCTATTTTGTTTGTCGAGTGGTAGGTACAGCAACCCGTAATGGGAAACGATGGATGTATTGGGATGCAGGCATGTTTGGCGGCGTCATAGAAATTACTGAAGGCTTACGCTATGAAATCCTGACTGATCGAAAAGGTAACGATATTCCCTGGTCTGTTGCCGGTCCAACTTGTGATTCGGTCGATATTCTGATGCATGATCTCATGCTACCCAGCGATATACAGGAAGGCGATTTCATTTATATACCCAACGCGGGTGCTTATACGACTGCCTACGCCAGTAATTTTAATGGGTTTCCTTTACCCGATGTGAAAGTCATATAAGTATTCGCTATTAATCGCTGATCGATCGGCAGTCCTATAAAAAATGGTGAAGTAGCTTCAGTGCACTTCACCATTTCTTCGTTTACTGGTAGAGAAAATCATCAAAATAACAGTTATAGCGCACTTACCTTACGGTCAAGGACGACAAAATGGTATTCCAAATTAGCATCGTTTTCCGAAATATGTTTATCCCGCTGGGTTTCCTCCCACTCGTTAGGATCAAATTCAGGAAAGCAAGCATCCCCCTCAAAATCCCTCTGAATCTCCGTAATATAGATACGCTGGCAAATCTTAAGAGTCTGCCGGTAAAGTTCTTCGCCCCCAATGATAAAATTCTCACCATTGATCGATCTGGTTTTTTCGCACATTAGAAGCGCATCGTCAATCGAGTTAACCACAATCGCTCCGGGCACTTCATATCCTGCCTGACGCGTGATAATAATATTAATCCTACCGGGCAAAGGTTTACCAATAGATTCATATGTTTTACGTCCCATCACAATGGTTTGTCCCATCGTCAAAAACTTGAAATGCTTCAAGTCGGCTGGTAAATACCAGGGTAATTTATTATTCCGGCCGATCACACGATTTCTCGCCATAGCCACTAATAGGGATAAACGCAATGACGTCATACGGCTACTGGTGCCTTGATAGCCGGATAAGGATCATAATTTTCCAGGGTAAAATCTTCATAGCTAAAATCCAGTATCTCTCTGATATCTCGATTTAATTGCATAACCGGCAATGACCGCGGCTCACGCTTTAACTGCTCGTGTGCTTGATCAAGATGATTCAGATAAAGATGTGCATCACCTAATGTATGCACAAAATCCCCCGCCTCAAGATTGCAGACTTGCGCAATCATTAAAGTAAGCAGTGCATACGATGCGATATTAAAAGGCACGCCGAGAAAAATATCGGCGCTGCGTTGATAAAGCTGACACGACAATCGATTGTCCGCCACATAAAATTGAAAAAATGCATGGCACGGAGGTAATCGCATTTTATGCAGATCCCCTACATTCCATGAAGAAACAAGCATGCGCCGTGAATCAGGTGTATTTTTTATCTGTTCAATAACTAACTTAAGCTGATCAATATGATGACCCTCCTCTGTCGTCCAGGATCGCCATTGATGGCCATAGATTGGCCCAAGATCGCCCTTCATATCTGCCCACTCATCCCATATGGATACACCATTTTCGCGAAGATAGCTGATATTTGTATTGCCTTGCAAGAACCACAATAATTCGTGGATAATAGACTTCAAATGACACTTCTTGGTCGTCACTAATGGAAAACCATCGGCTAAGTTAAAACGCATTTGATAGCCAAAAACTGAGAGTGTGCCGGTACCCGTTCGATCTGATTTTTGATGCCCATGATTCATAACATACTGCATTAGCTCAAGATATTGGCGCATTCTTAGTTGATACTCCTCAGTAGAATCAGAATAAAGTCCATTCGCTACAGGCTATCTCAGCCGTAATGCGTATAAGGCGTATATAATAACAAGATTATCAATAACCATCTTTATGCAATGACGTCCGGTATTGTCATTCAAAAAATAATATTCAACAGGAAAGCTTTCAATGCTGGCATCACTTTTCCAAAATATATCACCTATCGATCAATCTATTAAAGCATCACATATTCTCGTAATACTCCCCAAATTAGAAAAAATCCCCAAGAAGTTCGATATCACTGGTGAAGAGCCGCTGAGAAAGCTGCTGTTGCGACGTGAAATGCAATTGACTGATCTAAGTAATACGCCAGTGAGTGCGAATCTTGAGAAGGGTGAATTATGTGCTTGGGTCATGCTAGATACAAGCAAGACCGTGTTCGATCAACAAACCTGCGTGCGAAAAGCACTTAAATTGCTTCTGTCAGAAAACCCTTCCGAAATACATATTAGTGTCTATGGCACGACTCAACAACGAAGAGATTTTTCTGAATTAGCCGTCTACGCCACCTGGGTCAATGGCGCCGCCCTTCCCGTACGTAAAAGTAAACCAGTTAGAAAACCACTGGATAAAATTTATTTATATGGTTATAAAGACAATGATAACTTTACCCTGCAACGCGCACTGGCTGAGGGAAATTTATTAGCGCGTGGCTTAACCGCATTGCCAGCAAACGAACTAACACCAAAAACCTATCGCCAGCAAATTAAGAAACTGGCTGAGAATGAAGGCTGGAAATATCAGGAATATGATTTAAACAAACTAAAGGAAATCGGTGCAGGCGCTTTTGTTGCTGTTGCACAAGGCAGTGATTCCGAAGATGCTGTCATTGTTCATCTGCAACATCACTGTAAACAGCATACACAGAATAAAAATATTGCCATTGTCGGAAAAGGCATCTGTTTTGATACCGGTGGTCATAATTTAAAACCAGCCCGGCATATGCAGGGCATGCACGAGGACATGAATGGTTCTGCGGTCGCGCTGGGTATTCTGCTTGCTGCCACGCGGGCTGAGATCCCAATTAGAATTGACTGTTGGCTCGCGATAGCAGAGAACCATATCAGTCCACGCGCTTATAAGCAGAATGACATCATTTCAGCACTGAGTGGATTGTCAATTGAAATAGTCCACACCGATGCTGAAGGACGTATGGTCCTAGCAGATACCTTAACATTGGCGAGTAAATTAAAACCAGATCTGATCATCGACTTCGCTACCCTAACCGGCAGCATGAAAACAGCTCTGGGATCACGTTATAGTGGTATTTTTAGTAATCGTGATGATCTGTCCCAAAAAGCTGTCTCTGCAGGCAAAAGAAGCGGTGAGCGTGTTTGTCTTTTCCCAATGGACGTTGATTATGAAGAAAGTCTTGAAAGCAATGTTGCAGATATCAAACAATGTGAGATAGGCGGAGAATTCGATCATATTCTCGCCGCATGTTTTCTGCGACGATTTGTTAACGATACACCCTGGCTGCACATGGATTTATCTGCCAGTAGTCATAAAGATGGCTTGGGCGCTGTGGATAGTGAGATCACCGGATTCGGTGTCAATTGGGCTGTCGAATTTCTGAGAACTGTTTGAACAGGTAAAGTGTTTGTTGCAGTTAACTTCTTACAATCACCAGTTTCTGGCCAATGGATAGATTCTCATCACTATCATTCCATGATTTAATTTGATCAACGGTTGTACCATACCGCTTTGCAATCTCATACAAAGTATCGCCTTTTTTTACGACATAAACATTCGACTGATAATTTTGTAACTGTTTCTTCTTTCGCGCAATATCATCGGCCTGATTCTCAGCCACATCATGCGGAACCAATATTTTCTGCCCAAGCGTGATATTTTTGTGTCTGGCAATTCCGTTAATTGCCTTTAATTGCTTTATGGTAGTACGATGTCTGGCTGCAATTTCATTTATATTCTCACCTTTCTTGACGCGGTAGATCTGCCAGGACACTCGCGGATCTTGATAAATTTCCAGATTTCTTAAGAAGATCTCTTTATTGATTTTCGGTAATAATAAAGTACGGGGTGCATCAGACACTTTAATGACATAGCGATTATAGGCCGGATTTAAGGCATTAAATTCAACCTCGGAAATGTTTGCTAGGCGGGTAACTAATGAGATATCGATCGGTTCATGTATTTTGATTTGGTCAAAATACGGTCGATTTGCTATGGGTCGAATTTGTACACCATATTTTTTAGAATTAACAATGATATCTTTAACCGCCAGCAACTTATAGACGTAGTGCTTTGCATCAATAGGCAGATTTAAATCATAAAAATTTTCTGATCTGCCTTTATGAATATTCCTAGATAATGCTTTGCTTACTGCACCTTCACCTAAATTGTATGCCGCAATGGCCAACTTCCAATTATCAAATTTCTGATAAAGATATTGAAGATAATCAAGAGCCGCCTGAGTTGATGCAATAATGTCACGGCGATCGTCATGCCAAACGTTTTGCACTAACCCAAAGATTCGTCCTGTTTCTGGTTGAAATTGCCACAAACCGGCAGTTTGGCTATTAGACTTAATCAGAGGATTGTAAGTACTTTCAATGACCGGGATCAACGCAATTTCCATCGGCATGCCCCGGCGCTCTACTTCTTCCACAATATAAAAAAGATACCGTTCACTGTTCGTAATAATACGATTAAACAATTCCGGATTCTGTGAATAGGAAGCACCTATTCTGTGAATTATTTTATTATCGGGCGGTAGTGCCAGTGCAAAACCGTTTTGTAAGCGACCCCACAAATTTGTATGATACTGAATCTTGTCTTGTACTAATTTCTCCGCAAATACATCCGATGATGTAAATGTACAAGCCCAGAAAAGTAGTAATATCAGTAAAACAAAAAGGCTATTTCTTTTTAAAATCATTTATATATACTATTTTTATATCCATACCGTCTGACAGGATATATAAATTTTTGATCTTTGCAAACTATTTTTTACATAAAAAAATATACCTAACAATTAAATAATGTTTATTATTAAAATATTATATAATTTATTTGAAGCAAGATATTAAGAATCATTCTCGAATATTAGACTGGCCATTGAATTCTTGAAGTAAAACTGTTGGTTTTGGCTGCCACCCTTTTTTTCGATAATCAACTGTAACGTTGGTAAAAATTCCGCCGCGCACGTAAAAACGCGCGATTAATCGAGCATATCTTGGTTTTAAAGCTGCAACGAGATCATCGAGAATTTTATTAGTAACTGCTTCATGAAATACCCCTTCGTCCCGGTATGACCAGATATAAAGTTTGAGGCTTTTCAGCTCAACACATTTTTTATCTGGAATATAGTCCAGAACTAAGGTAGCAAAATCGGGTTGCCCCGTTTTGGGGCACAAACAGGTAAATTCAGGAATTTCCATATGGATATGATAATCCCGGTCTATAAATGGATTCGGAAATGTCTCAAGCTTCTTCTTAGGTTTACTGGTCATTCTTCATGCTCATGTTTAAATTAATTCAGTTACAATAAATAGTTTGCGCTGTGCGCTTCCTCTATTATAACTGCCCTATCTCGTAAACAGAAATTGCGCTTAGCCCATATCAAACTCGCCGGCTTCAAATCATTCGTCGATCCAACTGTAATTTCTGTATCCCAAGATCTAGTAGGTATCGTGGGACCCAATGGCTGTGGAAAATCAAATATTATTGATGCGGTACGATGGGTTCTGGGTGAATCCAAAGCATCTGCTTTACGAGGAGACTCGATGCAAGATGTTATTTTCGCCGGATCAGATAACCGGAAAGCTGTTGGGCGCGCCAGTGTTGAAATAGTTTTTGACAATCACCTCAGAAAAATAACCGGACAATGGTCTAGTTATGCAGAAATCGCTATTAAACGCGTGCTTCAGCGCGATGGTATCTCAAGTTATTATATTAATAACCTGCAAGTACGGCGGCGTGATATTTACGATCTTTTCCTGGGCACTGGAGTCGGAGGTCGAGGTTATGCAATTATTGAGCAAGGCATGATCTCACGGATTATTGAGGCAAAACCACAAGAATTAAGAAATTTCCTGGAGGAAGCCGCGGGAATCTCCCAATATCGGGAAAGAAGACAGGAAACTTTCTTGCACCTTGTAGAAACTCGGAAAAATCTCACGCGCTTAGAAGATATTTGTCAGGAATTAAAATCTCAGCTGCAACATCTCGAAATTCAGGCAAAAATCGCCCAGCAATATCAATCATTGCAAGAGAAATTGCAGAGATCACAATCTATATTGTGGCTACAGCGGAGAACCGAGGCAATTGATCAACGAACGCATGCAGAAAATGAAATTCAAGTACTTGAAACCGAATTGAAGATCGCGCTAACGAATCAACACAATGCAGAAAGAGAATATGAAAAAAACCGAATAAAAGAATATACCGTCAATGACAAACTGCTCCAATTACAAGGACAATTGTATGCTACCGATGCTGAAATAGGACGCCTGAAGCAAGAGATAAATTACCTGAGAAACACAATTGACCGTTTAACACACCAAATTCAGGAAGCTGAAAATCAGCTGGAAAGAAACAATGAATTAAGAAAAGTTAAATTAGAAAACCTAGCGTATTGGCGTCGGGAAAGAACGAAAGCGGAATTGAATCATCAACAAAGTATCATCAAGAATGATGAAGGAAGCAAAAAATTTCCTATCATTGAAGCGAACTCTCTCGCTTGCCAAGCAAAATTAAACAGATGTCGGCACAATCTTCTTCTAACCGAACAGGCTAATCAACTTGAATACAGCCACATTTCCCATGCCGAAAAAAATATCCAGCAGCTTGAAGCGCGATATACCCGTTTATTGAAGGAGAAGAGTGAACTTATATCCATTGATCCATCCAGATTAACTGAACAACAGTTAGAAATGGATCAAGCAGAATATGCATTGAATGAAGAAAACCGCAAACATCAGGATATAGAAAATCAATTAGTAGCGGCAACCCAGTTTAAACAGCAAATAACCAACAAAATTCAAGAACTGCAACATACATTATCGCAGGCAACAGCCCGCTTTAACGCATTGCAGAATCTACAACAAGAACTGGAAAACAGTCAGGATTTAACTGCTTGGCTAAGCAAACGGCAATTGGATGCTTTACCTCGCTTATGGCAAAAAATACAAATCCAGCCCGAATGGGAAAATGCTTTGGAAGCAGTTTTGCGCGAGTGGCTCAATAGTATCGAATTTGAGCAATTGGATAGTATCCGGAGCTGGATTGATGAGGTGCCGCCTGGGAAATGGGCCATTTTTGAACAAACCCGAGCAACCGCAGATACTGATCATCAATCAATAATTAACCACATAAACTGTGAAAGACTGCTTGACTATGTCATAGCAAATCAGCGCGAAACCCGATCTGTGCTAGAGGACTGGTTAAGCATGGTTTATGTGATAGATGACGTTCAAACGGGTCTCAACAAAAGATCCATGCTAAACTCAGGAGAAATGCTGGTAACACGGCAAGGGCATATAATCACACGCAACAGTTTCACTTTTTATGCACCTGATTCTCAATTACACGGCGTTCTGTCCAGACGACAAGAACTTACCAATTTACAAAAAGAAATTGATCAGATTGAATTTCTACTCCATCATCAGCATAGTTTTCTAGTAGAAGCTGAACAACAGTGTTCTGAATTTAATCGTACCCTCCAGATAATTAAAGAGAATAGCAAAAAAATACAGCAACGTTGGCATCAGTTACAACTTGAGATAGTAAAGCTCTCACAAATTAATGAGCGCAGCACTCATCGCAATGACCAGATCAATTCTGAATTGATTGAAATCAAGCAGGCACTCGTCAACGAGGTTTCGTTACAAGGATCAGCGAAAACAAGAGTAACAAAGAATCTGGAGCAAATTGATACGTCTAAAGAAAATGTACAACAGGTTCAGCTAGCTTGGGAGGCAGCCGATCGTTTACTCATCAGTCAACGGCAAGACATTCAGCAATCAACAAAGGAAATGCAGGAGATTGCCTTTCATGTCAAGACTTGTCAGAGTAAAATTAATGAAATTGAACTTAGCGTAAAATCTATTGATGACGATTTGCAAAAATTAACAGAGAATCATGCCGATTTGCTCAAAGAAAAAGATGGTTTTGATGAAACTCCCTTCAATAAACAATTAGAGGCTGCTCAGATACAACGCAAATCGATTGAACAATCAACCTCACAGGCGCGTCAAGAAGTCGAGGATACTGCACGCTATTTACGTGAAATTGAAAATACCCGCATGGCATCAGAACAAAAATCGCATGTATTACGAGATGCCATCAATCAAACTCGACTCAAGGAACAAGCGGCCAATATTGCAATTAGCCAATTTGATGAACTGATCAGTAATGCTAACGTTGACACGAAACAATTGTTACCCTTATCAGAGAAAAAAGATATTGCTGCATTACAATCAGAGATTCATAAAGCTAATGCAGAGATTGCTACGTTAGGAACGGTTAATCTTGCCGCTTTAGATGAGCTGGAGATTGCTCGCGCACGTGAAACCAGTTTACTGAATCAGTTACAGGATATCAATACAGCCATTGCAACTCTGGAGAATGCTATCCAGCAAATAGATCGAGACACTCAATTGCGCTTGCAAGAAACTTTTACGTTGGTCAATACTTATTTAAGCGAGATTTTTCCGGTTATTTTTACCGGTGGAAAAGCCCGGCTTGAATTTTGTGATGATAAGGTGCCCGATGACGGTTTATTATTGACGGCGCAACCGCCAGGGAAAAAGAACAGCTCTATTCACTTATTATCGGGTGGAGAAAAAGCCCTCACTGCATTGGCACTGATCTTTTCTTTATTCCGGTTAAATCCGGCACCGTTCTGCTTGCTGGATGAAGTAGATGCACCACTCGATGACAGCAATACTGGACGCTTTTGTGAGTTAGTAAAAAATATGGCGCAACAAACACAATTCCTGTTTATTAGTCATAATAAAATAACCATGGAGATGGCACAACGATTAATAGGCGTTACAATGCAAGAACAAGGGGTATCAAGAATTGTGGCTGTTGATCTCGCTGATGCCATTAAATTGGGAAAGCGGAATGAACAACCTGTGATCTAGTGATTGTAGTTGAACGTATAAAACTGACATAATCTGATATCTGTGCTTTGCATAACGGTATTTTTAGGAGATAGCAAGGAGGTATTATGGAGATATTGAATATGAGTGACTTGCAAATAAGCTTGATTATCATTGGCATACTAGTTATTGCCGGTGTTGCTGTCTTCAATTGGCTACAACAACTGCGTTACCGGCGTAAAGTACAAGCCGCGTTTGATCATAAACACGATGATATTCTTTTAGATACTCATAATTCTGAAGAAAACTTTCAACGTATTGAACCAAAATTCAATAAAACGCCGCCAGATATGCCTTTCGATTCTTTTATTCAAACCGAATTACCCCCCATTGAATCAAAGAAATCACCGGCAAGATCACCAGCTAGCAACCTTGTCAATATTTCAACCAGCGCCGTTACAAATTCATCTACCATCTCACCCATTTTAGATTACGACAGCAATACAAATTACGTTATCAACGTTCGATCAGAATCGGTTATTGCCAATACCTATATCGCCAAACTGCTGCAAAGAAAATTTGACTTCGGGAAACCTGTTTACTGGCTGGGTCAGCGCGATAAAAACGATTCTTGGGAAGAAATCACCAATGAATCCAATGTCGACAGTGATGGCTACAGTCATTTAAGAGGCTGCTTACAGCTTGCTGATAGAGCTGGCCCTATTAGTGAAGTTAATTTATCCAAGTTCAGGGATTTGGTACTAGATTTTGCATCGCAAGTACATGCTACAGCAGAGTGCCCAGACATTGTCAGTACGCATGAAAAAGCCGTAATACTTGATAAATTCTGCGCTGAAGTGGATGTTATGATAGGCATTAATATCATTAGTAAAGATGACGGCGCATTTGTTGGCACAAAAATTCGTGCATTAGCAGAAGCGTCTGGGTTCCGGCTCGAATCGGAAGGGATTTTCAAATATCGCGATGATAATAATAATGTACTGTTCACACTCAACAATTATGAATCACTTCCATTCTTGCCCGATAACATAAAATCACTCACAACACACGGTGTAACGTTCCTGTTGGATGTTCCGAGAGTTGCGCATGGAGAAAGGGTGTTTGACCAAATGACTCACTTGGCAAAGATTTTCTCCAATACGCTTGGCGGGATTATGGTCGATGATAATCGGGTTCCATTAAGTGATAGCGGAATCCTTAGAAGTAAACAACAATTAATTGAGATACAAACTTCGATGAAAAAGAATCATATTGATGCAGGTAGCCCAAGTGCTTTGAGATTATTTGTATAAAAAATTTTTACTAAAAAATTAAAGATAAATACTTAAGCATCCGTAATCGCTATCAGGGCAACAACCCGTCTTAATAAATTTATTCTGTAACGAGTGGTTAGGAAATATTGTTTAGAAGAAATTGCAAATGACAGGCTATGCGGATGATAAATATGCTGATTTGGTATGAGAACTAATTATAAATCGCAGTAGCATGTTTTAATTAGATGATTAATACTACACCTTCCTCGATAAAGTGATAACAATGAATCAATCTTCGAATACAGGACAATCTTTCTCACCCATTGAAGTCAAGCTTGAATCAGGCAAAGACTACTATTGGTGCACTTGCGGCCAGAGCAAATCCCAGCCTTTTTGCGATGATTCACATAAGAATACCGAATTCACACCCAAAAAATTCAGCGTTAGTGAGAATAAAACGGCTTGGTTATGTACTTGCAAGAAAACCAGCAATACTCTTTTTTGTGATGGCACTCATCTCAAACTATAAATAGTAAACAGGCACTGTACTTTCATAAAACAAAAACAATCATCGCGAATGCGATCAAGTACTGAGGCACGTCAACAGAATTTAAAATTTGGTTACTCATTAGCCTTTTAATAGTTCGGAAAGTAGTGTCTCCATGGAAACAGAACTGAAATCTTTAGAAGAAAAAGTTTTTCTGCTTTTACGCTTGTATCAGGATACCTGCATAGAAAATAAAAAGTTACGTGAGGAACTTGCAGATTCGCACGCCCAATGTAAAAAATTAAATGAAAAAATACATGTTGCAGTTGATCGGCTTGAGACGTTACTTCTAAATATTCCAGATAATGAACAATAAACCGCTGAATCTCGATATCATGGGGCGTGAATTTTGTGTTACTTGCCCCGATGAAGAGCGAGAAGAAATTCAACTTGCAGCTGCTTACTTAGACAGAAAGATTCAAGAAATCAAAGCAGAAGGCAAAGTTATTGATTCTGATCGTATTGCAATTATTGCAGCACTGAGTATCGCGCATGAATTACTTATGCTACGTAATGGAACTGGCTTTGACATGAATGAGTTTAGGCGTAGAATTAACTCGTTGAAGAAGAAAGTTGATGAAGTAATGATCAAGACAGAAAGTTAGAACTGTTGTGCAAATAAAGTTTATCCCTGCGGTGTTTGTTAAGATCTATATTCTTTGAACCAAGTATTAGAAAATGGTTGTGGACTTTAGTGATACTGTTGTGCGCACCGATATACTGGATGTGCCTGATGTATCCGTGAAGCAACCGCCTTGGACCTCATGGTTCAAGATGAAGATCTGACGGCATATGTGGGGAGCTATTACAGGACAAGAAATGTTTGTTAAACGTTTCTTGTCCTTTTAGTTTTCCGTTTGCTACTTACTTCACAATGAATCTAACATGCAACAAGGCATCAAGACCCAGGGCCTCCCCCACCAGAACATTTTTGTTTGATATTGGCCGTGTTCTACTCGATTTTGATTTCGAATCATCACTGGTAAAATTAATACCCGAAAGGATTAATAATCCCGAAGAACGTATTCAACAAGTACTTGAGCAGAAAGATGTATTAGAAGCCGGATTAATTGATCCAGAAAGTTATGCGAACTGGGCACTGAAGATCTTCGAAAGCGATGCCTCACTGCCACAGTTTTATCAAGCCTGGCAACAAATTTTCACCGCGAATGAACCCATGTGGCGCTGTATTCGTCAACTTGCTAGCAATAATCACGCATTGATTCTGATCTCAAATATCAATGCAATCCATTGTCCCTGGATATTTACTGCATACCCCGAATTTTCTTACTTTGAACATAAAATATTGTCATTCGAAATCGGTTTTCTTAAACCAGAATTTGCAATCTATCAATACGCAATCAAAACTTATCAGTTTAATCCAGCATCAACCATTTACATCGATGATCAGCCACAAAACATTGCATCGGGTAAAGCACTCAGTTTTCAGTGCTGGCAATACGATTTGAAGGATCACCAAGCTTTTGAAATTTGGCTCGAAAAAATTTTAGCAACCGGCTAATTGAAAGTTATTGATTCTCAAGTATCCGACCATTCTCACTGTCTATCGAGGCACACTCATCTTAGCAAAATAAGAAATCATTTTTCCGCTAGAAAATGTTCAACCATAGCCTGTTTATAATCGATCTGGCCAAACGAAACATCTTTCAACTGCCCCTTACGATCGAACAAAATACAAGATGGCGTTCCTTGCAGCACAAAACGTTCGAAGGTTTCAGCTTTCATAGATTTTTGTTCCATATAATGCCTGACTTGTTGTAACACGGATTTTTTTTGTTCATCGCTAAATTTCTCAAATTCAGGTAGAAATTCGCTTGCATAACGCAGCACTCGCTCGTCGGTAACAGGCTCGGTTTCCGCCACGACGCGATCCATGCCTACGGCAAAAGGGATTTTCCATGGTAGCTTACCTTGCGATAACATGCCATGTTGATTGAGTGCCTTAAACGTCTCACCGATCACTTCGCCCGCTGTAACTAATTTCTGTAAATTCTCGAGCGTATTTTTATCATAGTCTTCAAATGCCGTCGCCAGACCGATCACCACCAATCCAAGTTGCTGATATATCTCATGCAAATCAATGGCTCTGGGTAATGAATAAATAAAACAGCCTGGGCAATTCACTTGGAAAACCTCGATCAGAACCACCGAACCAACCAGATCGGCCAAAGAAATGGGGCCACCTTGTACCCAAGTATCAACTGTAACATCAGAAATTAAGTAATTATTCATTGTTAAAATAGTTAAAATGAGAAAATAAAAACTCTGGAATATTACAGAAGCTAGGGGCTATCGTGCAGAATTCTGACTAAAAATATTACAACCCATCAACAAAATGAGATACTGGTTAATGAAATCAGAGCCTTATGAAAATGGCAATTTATTATGACTATTTTGTAGCGTAGTTAGTTAATAGATTGAATGAATCGATAACTATAATCTAGCTGATCAATTGAATTATTAAGTGGCGGATTCAAGTTTGAAGTACAACTTTTATAAGATTAACAGGAGGCAAGCTGCGTTGACATCTGAGTTTCTTAGACGATCAAATAAAAGGAACACAGATGAATCACTACCAGCAGCTCACCAAAGAGCAACGATACCAGATATACGGGTTACGGAAGGCGTGGTTTAATCAAACAGAAACTGCAAATGAAATTGGTGTGAACAAATCCGCAGTCTGTCGTGAACTCAGACGCAATAGAGGCAACGAGGATGGCGTCCCAAGCAGGAAGCGTCGCCAACAAGTATGTAACCACGCCAAAGGATTGGACCGGGAAGCTTGGAATAAGGTAGACGGACTGATTCGACAGGACATGAGTCCCGAGTAGGCGTCAGGCCGACTTGAATTGGAGAATGAATTGTCAATAAGTCATGAGACCATCTACCAGTACATTTACGCTGACAAACGGGCAAGGGGTGAGTTATGGCGGCTTTGCGCTGCCAGAAACCACGGCGCAAGTGCGCTATTATGCAAGTGGGTTCGAGCGTCGTGGCACCATCCGCAACCGGGTCAGCATTGATGAACGTCTGAAGATCGCTGAGCAGAGAGTTCGTATTGGCGATTGGGAAGGTAATACAGTGATTGGCAAGAACCATATGAGTGTACTGGTAACGCTGGCAGAAAGGAAATCGTGCTATGTTTTGGCTGGCCAATTGCGCAGCAAACACAGCAAGGGTGTGACTGAGAAGGTCAACAGTCTATTGCGTCTTTACAAGCACAAATGCCATACCGTGACATTCGATAATGGCAAAGAATTTGAGGAACATGAAACTATCGCTTTAGAACTGGAAACAGACATCTACTTCGCATACCCTTATCATTCCTGGGAGCAGGGCTTGAATGAGAACAGCAATGGTTTGCTACGACAGTATTTCCCTAAGAATATGGATTTAACGGATGTTACCGAGGAACAAGTACAGTGGGCTGTTGATAGACTTAATCACCGCCCTGAATCGCCCCGATATTTCCGGAGACATGTTTTCTTGAGTCAAGTTGCATCAGCTGACTCTTCCTGTTGGCGATAATACGCCTTTTCAAATTCTGCCGATGGGACATATCCGATTGCATCCAGCAGTCTTCGATTGTTGAACCAATCCACCCATTCCAATGTAGCAAATTCTACTTCTTCGATACTGCGCCAAACGTTCAGTATAGCGAATCGACAAATATTGGCTGCCTCGATCGCTGTGATGTATC
>CAMCBD010000007.1 GCA_945872825.1 Nitrosomonas ureae | reverse complement strand
GTATCAAAACTGGTGATCTGATTGTAAAACTGGATGACACTATTGTAAAAGGGATGACTTTGAATGATGCAATTAAGCTCATGCGCGGCAAACCCAATACTCCCATAAAGATTACTATCGTGCGGGAAGGTGAAACAGAACCGCTGGTGTTTAATTTAGTGCGTGACATCATAAAAATCCAGAGTGTCAAATCGAAAATGATCGAACCTGGTTATGCGTATATCCGCATCACGCAGTTTCAAGAACAAACCGGTGAGAATCTCGCACAAGCTATCAGGACACTGTTTGCTGAGAATACTGGTTCCATGAAAGGATTAATATTGGATCTGCGCAATGATCCAGGTGGATTACTCAATGGTGCTGTCGCTGTATCCGCCGCTTTTCTGCCAGAAAATGCACTGGTTGTATACACAGAAGGACGCAGTGCTGATGCAAAAATGAAATTGCACGCCAACCCTGAGTATTATCTGCGCGGTCCTGATGAGGATTATTTAAAAGGATTGCCTTCTGAAGTCAAAACCGTACCGATGATCACATTGGTCAATGGCGGCTCTGCTTCAGCATCAGAAATTGTGGCAGGCGCCTTGCAAGATCATAAACGTTCTGTAGTAATGGGATCACAAACGTTCGGCAAAGGATCTGTTCAAACGATATTACCATTAGGAAATAACACAGCGATCAAGTTGACAACTGCGCGCTACTACACCCCCAATGGCCAGTCTATCCAGGCAAAAGGAATTACTCCAGATATTCTGGACGAAGCCGATAGTGGTGGTGATCAACGTTTGCGTGAAGCGGATCTGAATCGTCATTTAACGAGCGGCAAAAAAACAGAAACAAAGAATGCTGGCTCGGATACAGAAAAAGCCGCACAAAAACCTGTCAACAAGAAAAAAGCAACTAAGGCTAAAGACAAGAAAGATAAAACTCCTATCGAGTTTGGCTCGGCGGAAGATCTTTTGCTAACTCAAGCCATGAATTACTTTAAGGGTATTACTGTACCACCTGAGAAAAAAAGTGATGAAACCGACAGCTGATTCACAAGGATCGTGAATGACAACCAGCTACTTCGGTATAGCCGTCATATCCTGCTCCCTCAAATTGATATTGCGGGGCAGGAGAAGCTCAATCAATCACGCGTATTAATTGTCGGTGCTGGCGGTTTAGGTTCTCCGATAGCGCTTTACCTTGCTGCCAGCGGTGTGGGCAACCTGATCATTTGTGATGGTGATCAGGTTGATCTTACCAATCTACAGCGACAGATTATCCATGACAGTAATTCGATTGGTTTAGCAAAAGTTCTCTCAGCAAAGCAAACGCTCGCCAGAATTAATCCGGAAGTCAACGTCATCACAATCCAGGAGCAGGCCGACGCGACAAAACTATTACAACTTGCTACAGGAGTGGATGCTGTAGTCGATGCCAGCGATAACTTCGGCACGCGCCACCACGTGAATCAAGCTTGCGTTACGCAAAAGAAACCTTTGATCTCCGGTGCCGTAGTACGTTTTGATGGACAAGTCAGCGTATTTGATTTACGCCATGCTGATAGCCCTTGTTATCACTGTTTATATCCAATTACCGCCGGAGAACACGAAGATATGCCTTGTGCAATCATGGGTGTATTCTCGCCGTTAGTTGGCATTATCGGCTGCATGCAAGCTGCAGAGACACTAAAAATCCTATTAAATATTGGAGAAAGTCTGAATGGCCGCTTGCAGTTATTGGACAGCATCGCTATGAACTGGCGCACGATCAAACTGCACAAAGATCCAGCCTGCCCGGTATGTCATTCATCAGTATCTGCTGATACTGATGCCCAGTGAATCGTTGTTTTTACGCTTTAGAGAAATTCCACAGGAAGCAAATTCAGCCGCTGCACTTCCCAGTTTGCGAGTGGGTCACGCTTGAACTCGCTTTTCACAAACTGATACCAGCGGCCAATAACAAAGCACATGAATAAATTAGCTTGCGCCGCAACATCAAGGTTAGTGGTTATTTGATGCTCGCTGACAGCAAACCTTAGCGCCTGTTTTAAAGTGGCTTCCAACCGATCATGCAATTGATTAATGCGTAACTGCAAATGTTCATTCTCATTTACCAACACATCACCGATCAGGATACGCGTCATGCCCGGATTTTTTTGCGAAAAACCTAATAACAGTAACAATAATTTTTCGATCTGCTTTATGCCACAATCTTCATCTTGAAGAATTTTGTTAATCAGCAAAAACAATGTCCGCTCAATAAATTCAATCAAAGCCTCAAACATCTGTGACTTATTGGAAAAACAGCGATACAGCTGATGATTCTGAGATTCCCAGCTGAGCAGCTAACGCTGCGGTGGTAATCCTTTTCCTCTGCGAATGCTCCAGCATCCTGGCCAAAGCTTGCAGGATCTGATCTTCTCTTTCACTGGATTTTACTGACTGATAGGAAGGCTTCAATTGGGTAACCGCGAAGAAACAAAGACAATAGATGAAATATAACAAATTAACAGACCAGCGCAAAAACTATTCTGCTTTCCTTTAGATTACTCACTGTTGGTCTATTTGGCAAATACTCAATAGTCATAATAATCGGATACGAACTAGACCTGTTCGCCTGAAACAAGCTAGAATTACTAATTTTAGGGTTTCCTGCTCATGCATACCTGCCGAAGGTCATCGATACGTGCAAAAACGCCGATTGCACTGACCATAGGCAATTTTGATGGCGTTCATTTAGGCCATCAAGCAATGCTTATCCGTCTGAAGGATGCTGCCAAGCGGCTTGGACTACCTGCCTGCGTAATGACTTTCGAGCCGCATCCACGTGAATTTTTTGCTCCGGATCAAGCGCCTGCACGCCTGACCAGCTTGCGGGAAAAACTGAAATACTTAATCCAGTCAGAAGTCGATTGTATCCATGTCTGCCGCTTCAATTATGATTTTGCCAGAATCAGCCCAGAACAATTTATTACGCGCATTCTGAATCAAGAGCTGTCTGTCCGCTGGTTGCTTGTGGGGGATGATTTTCGTTTTGGTGCACGACGTGCGGGTGATTTTGCCATGCTGCAAGCCCATTCAGCAGCAAATGGTTTCTCCGTAGAGGTCATGCCCAGTGTCGCCATTGACAATCAACGCATTTCAAGCACGGCTACCCGGCAAGCACTTGCCACCGGCGATCTTAATATGGCCGGAAAATTACTAGGCAGACCTTACAGCATCAGTGGACGTGTGATTGATGGGGATAAATTAGGCAAAAAGATCGGATTTCCGACAGCAAATATTCAGTTGAAATATAATCGCCCGCCACTCTCGGGTATTTTTGTTGTTGCCGTACGCGGCGCTATCCAATCATCGCCAGCAACCATACTTCCCGGTGTTGCCAGTCTGGGCGTGAGACCGACAGTCCATAAAAATGGCAAACCTGTATTGGAAGTACATCTGTTTGACTTTAACCAGGACATTTACGGGCAACACTTACAAGTCGACTTTCTGCACAAGCTACGCGACGAAGAGAAATATGCGGATATCGACACACTCATCGTTCAAATTAAAAAAGATGTCGTGCAAGCAAAAGACTTTTTTCTGACAGTTCAAAACCATTAAAGTAGCTGGTGGCGTCCTTTAACCCATTAATTTAACATTTCATGACCGATTATAAGAAAACTCTCAATTTACTCGATACACCCTTCCCGATGCGCGGCAATCTGGCCAGCCGTGAACCGGACATGCTAAAAGCATGGCAAGAAAAGAATCTGTATCAAAAAATCCGCTCCGCCAGCAAAGGACGTCCCAAGTTCATTCTGCACGACGGGCCCCCATATGCCAACGGCGACATTCACATCGGTCATGCGGTCAACAAAATTCTCAAAGATATCATTATCAAAAGTAAAACATTGGCTGGCTTCGATGCACCATATATTCCGGGCTGGGATTGTCATGGGTTACCCATTGAGCATCAAATCGAGAAAAAACATGGCAAACATTTACCGGCTGATAAAGTGCGCGAGCTTTGCCGCGCTTTTGCCAAAGAACAAGTAGAGCGCCAGAAAGCTGATTTCATTCGCCTGGGCGTACTGGGTGATTGGGACAATCCCTATCTCACGATGAACTTCAAAACAGAAGCCGACATTATTCGTGCACTGGGAAAGATTTATCAGAGTGGTTACCTGTATCAGGGTCAAAAACCAGTCAATTGGTGTATTGATTGTGGCTCCGCACTGGCTGAAGCCGAGGTGGAATATGAAGATAAAACCTCACCCGCGATTGATGTAGGTTTTGCAGTCGAATCATCCTCCTCACAGCAATTTCTCAGTAAGGCCTTTGGCATCACCATTCTAGCTGATGCTTCAACTTATGCGATTATCTGGACCACCACACCGTGGACTTTACCCGCTAACCAGGCAGTCAGCGTTCACCCAGATTTCGACTATGCATTGGTACAAACAACACGTGGATTCCTGATACTCGCCAGCGAGCTGAAACAAGCATGCTTGGAACGCTTTGACTTAAGCGGCGAAACACTGGCTAGTTGCAAAGGTCAGGCGCTAGAACATATGCCTTTGCAACACCCGTTTGAGTCGCGCACAGTAAAAATCATTTGCGGCAAACATGTCACACTGGAAGCCGGGACAGGTCTTGTGCATACGGCACCAGCGCACGGTCTGGATGATTATTTTGTCGGCCAGAATTATGGCTTGCCCAGCGAAAGCCCGGTTGACGGCAATGGCAAATTTATTGCCAGCACTCCTTTAGTTGGCGGTCTTTCGGTGTGGAAAGCTAATGATGTCGTTGCCGAAACACTCAAAACCAGCGGACATTTGTTCTGCCTGAAAAAAATCGAGCACAGTTATCCGCATTGCTGGCGCCATAAAACACCCATCATTTTCCGCGCCACGCCACAATGGTTTATTGGCATGAATCTACAAGGTGCAATCGATGCAACTGCGCAGAAACAAACCCTGCGTGAACTGGCCACGCAGGCTGTCGAGTCCACTGCATTTTACCCGGCATGGGGCAAGGCTCGCCTAGAAGCAATGATTAGGAACCGCCCGGACTGGTGCGTATCACGCCAACGTAACTGGGGCGTTCCGATGGCCCTTTTCGTGCATAAAGAAACTCATTCACCGCATCCACGATCGCTTGAGCTACTCGAGCAAGTGGCACAAAGAGTCGAACAACAGGGCATCGAAGCTTGGTTTGCACTGGATGCCACTGAATTACTTGGGGAAGAAGCCAGGGATTACCAAAAACTGACCGATACGTTAGATGTTTGGTTTGATTCCGGTACCACACACGACACCGTCGTTAAACCAAATGTCCAACTCAAATACCCGGTGGATCTGTATCTGGAGGGTTCCGATCAGCACCGCGGCTGGTTCCAGTCTTCGCTGCTGACCGGCTGTGCCATTAATGGCCGTGCTCCTTACGATGCACTGCTTACGCATGGGTTTGTAGTGGATGGCACCGGTCACAAAATGAGCAAATCCAAGGGCAACGTCATCGCACCACAGAAAGTGATGGATACCTCCGGCGCCGATATTTTGCGTTTGTGGGTCGCTTCAACCGATTATTCCGGCGAACTGTCCATCTCCGAAGAAATTCTGAAACGAGTCGTCGAGAGCTATCGACGCATCCGTAACACACTGCGCTTTTTACTCGCCAATCTGATGGATTTTAATTCACAGACCGATCTGGTTGCCGTCACTGACTGCTTGGAAATTGACCGCTACATGCTGGCCTTTACCGATTCTTTCCAAGAAGATTTGACACAAAGCTATCAGTGTTATGAATTCCATCAAGTGGTGCATAAGCTGCACAATTTCTGTTCTGAAGACTTGGGCGGCTTCTATCTGGATATCCTCAAGGATCGCCTGTACACTGCAGCAGCCAAAGGTACACCGCGCCGCTCGGCACAAACCGCGCTATACCATATCGCGCATAGTCTGGTTCGCCTGTTTGCGCCCATTCTGAGCTTTACCTCGGAAGAAGTATGGGAACATCTGACGGGGGACACAGCAGGCAGCGTGCTGTTGCATCACTGGCATACCTTTCCAGCGCAACCGGATACCCAATCGTTGCAACAACGTTGGACAAAAATACGTGGATTGCGTGCACAAGTTCTAAAAAAACTAGAAGATTCCCGCGCTCAAGGGGAAATCGGCTCCTCATTGGCAGCGACGGTTGAAATACGCGCCAATAGTGAGGATTTTGCCCTACTCAGGGCATTGGACAATGATTTGCGCTTCGTGTTAATTGTTTCTGAAGTCCATCTGACTCAGATCAGTGACCCGCAACAAGAAAGTATTGTTGTGGTATCCAGCACGCATGCAAAATGTGAACGCTGCTGGCATTATCGCCAAGATGTCGGACATCATGCAGAACATTCCACCTTGTGCGAGCGTTGCGTTACCAATCTTTATGGCAACGGTGAAGAACGACACTATGCATAAAGCCTAACACTTATTTACCGGAAACTTTTCACCATGAAGCTTTACATCAGCCTGAGCATTGCTTTGATCGTTCTGGTTCTGGACCTTGCCAGCAAGTATTGGGTAGAGTCTACCTTGGAATTCGGCCAGAAAATCCCATTAACTGGATTTTTTAACCTGGTGCTGACCTACAATCCCGGTGCAGCCTTTAGCTTTCTGAGCGAGGAAGCCGGCTGGCAGCGTTGGTTCCTAAGCGCTATCGCGGCCGGTGCTGCCCTATTGATCGTCCACTTGCTCAATAAATACAAACATGAGAAATTATTCTGTATGTCATTGAGCCTGATTTTAGGCGGTGCTTTAGGGAATTTATATGACCGCGTCACGCTGGGTCATGTGGTCGATTTTCTGGACTTCTACATCGGCACCTATCACTGGCCAGCTTTCAATATCGCCGATTCCGCCATCTTTATCGGTGCCGCGCTGATGATATACGAAAGTTTCCGGCATAAGGAAGATTCTGAAAATTCTAAAGCAAAGGCTAAATAGTCCTTGGCTACAACCCTAGCGCCAGAAATCTTACTTACTCGATTTCTTTTCCTTGGTAATCGGGTTTTGTAGGGTATAGCCGTTTTCTTTCATTTTATACCCGCCATAAGCACCTGCACCGGCAACAACGAGAGTCCAACAACCTGATAACAGTGGCAGTATCATCAGGAAAGCGATCACGTTTACTATCTGTTTTCTCTTCATTCTGAGTTCCTGTACAAAATAATATTCTAATGATTTCAGTCAACTTATTAAAATCCTTTTGCGGCTGATTTTGCAAATCGACTACAGTCACAATGATCATCGAACAAGCTAGCAATTACCTTATCATTCTTCATTACCCTTGTCCAAAGCTTATGAGTCATCGCTATCCCGGCGTCACTTGCTTCAGCACCGGCAATAAAAAATCCCAGCTTTATGATGGGGTTTCTGGAACAACTCGAATCGGGTTAAATATTTTGTTTCTGCGGCGTGCGGCGAAGCCCAACAATTCAAGTCCGGCTAACAGCATGACGTAGGTTTCTGACTCGGGTATAGGACTGGTAAATGAAACCATGTCGAGCGAGCCACCATAGCTATGCTTATTCCACTGGCGTTAAAAGTAAGCAAGCCATTTCCATCAAAGTTAACGATAGTCGAATAATTTAACCAATTGTGATCACTTCCTGCACATCGGAACGATTCAGCTTATATGAAATATAAAGAAATTAACAACTTATCGTGATGTTATCTTTCTTTCATACCCGCAAAGGCTCTGCCCAGTGTATTATCAGAATAATGAATATCGCTAAAATCAAGAAGACCATATGTTTAAGATTGAATCTGCAAGAAACCCAAAGTAAATTCAATCGATTATTATGCGACTTTGGTCAATACATCCCTATTATTTAGATGCTAAAGGTTTAGTAGCCTTGTGGCGCGAAGGTCTATTAGCTCAGAAGGTTCTGCAAGGGCATACCAAGGGATATAAAAATCATCCTCAATTAACAAGATTCAAGAATACAACAAATCCTGTTGGTGCTATCGCTGCATATTTGGGGTTTGTTGCAGATGAGGCAGGAAGCCGGGGTTATCACTTTGATAGAAATAAAATCACTGATCAGCGTTGTACAGAAAAAATTACAATCACCAACGGACAACTGGAATACGAATTCAGCCACTTATTGGGAAAACTGAAAGATAGAAATCCTCAGCGCTATGCTCGATTCAAAGAAGTCAGCGAGATAAGAGTCCATCCTATTTTTAACGAAACTGCGGGAAATATTGAAGACTGGGAAATAATTAGCCCTATCAAATAATTCTGCCGCTTCTTTCCTTGATGAAATTTAATCAAACAAAACCAATCGGATAAGAGCAGAGGGCTATCTCCTTATCCTGCTGGCCATTCGTTTAAATAATCAAGAAGGTTGCGGAGGCACCTTGATCCATTCTCCTGCACACTCCTTGACATAAGGATAGTATCCTTCAGGATTACGGCAATAATGCCAGTAATTTCTATTCTGCACGGGAGCAGGCCGGGAAACTTGATTTTGCTGAACATAAGTTGGCGTTCTGGATTGAGTTGCAACCATCGGTGCCGAAAACACTGGAGACGCGGCAACCATAGCAGGGTAACCACCTAGCGGATAATAGGGATCAAAATAACGATAGGGTCCAAAACCAACATTATTATAGAGCCCGACACCCACCCGATTACTGTAAAAGCCAAAACTACTAAACGGCACACCAAAACCATAATAGCCAAAACCTCCAAAAGGACCGAATGGACTAAAAGGACCCCATGGACCGAACCCAAATCCCAATCCGACACCCAGGCCTAACCCGAATCCCGAATCAAATCCACCATGGTGATGGTGCCCTCCACCGTGATGATCATGTCCAGAGTTTTGATTCTGGTCAGTATTATTATTATTTTCAACATTCACCGTCTGAGTCGAAGAATCGCCCTGAGTAACGCCATTGTCCTGACTCGCTTGATTGACCCCAGCAGAATCAGAAGATCCAGCAGCTCCAGTAGAATCTGTAGGTACGGTTGCAAGTTCGTTTCGAAGTGGCTCCTGCGCGAATCCATCATTTTGCTGTGATCCAGCACTCTGATCTACACTATCACTTGGATGAGTATCATTGGATTGGCCAAATGCACCGGTTTGATCAAAGTCATCTCCCTGACCTGGGTCATCGGCCAATCCAAAATCTTCCGGCTGATTAAATCCATCATCCTGATAAAAAGCATCACTTTGATCAGAATCACCATAGTCAGAGTAGCCACTGGAGTCGTAACCACCGCCATAATCGCTTCCCCCGTAGTCCCCTCCGAAGTCAGCGCCGCCGTAATCACCTCCGAAGTCGCCCCCCCCATCGAAGCCTCCGCCATCGCCCCCACCGCCATCTCCTTCCGCTCCTGCCGGAGGTGCTAAAAATACCCCACAAAGTATGATAGTTAGGCAAGTTAATTTGAATTTTTTCATATCAGCCTCAATCATCAATATTATGAAACAATAAAAATTAATCTTATCTTTAACGACTGCCCTGGAGTTTATTCCTAAGCAATGCTCACTAGACAATCCATTAAAAATATCTTTGTATTTATTATCATAATAGCAAGCAGAATCTGAATGGGTGCTGAATAAAAAAATAGGCCGACGCTGATACACATCCCAGTTGCAAGAAAATATTATTTCCGGTCAGTCAACTGAATAATACTAATATTTCCGAACACATTGGTCAGATGCTAAAGGCGCACGTAATAAGCGCTCTACCAGTAAATCTGATTACACTCCGGATAAATCAGAAATTTGTCATAACACTTACTTGTCAAGGACACTAGGCGATTATCGATTTGGTGTTTGCCAATTTCTGTTAATTTACCGTTACAGTACGTGCGCTTGTCAATGGTTTATAAAGTCATTCAATGGCAGATAAAAACGTATTCTGATCCGCACCACTGATCATATAGTCCTTAAAAATTAGCTACCGTTAAGATTTAGATAGATTTTTGATGTCGAGATTGATTTAGTTTGATTAAGATCAATGTCTCCTATGACTGTAATCAGTATTCTGAGAATCGTTGTGACTGAGAAACTAATTATTAACTAATATTCATAAGGTTTTACATGAGAATTAAACATTTTTTGGCAGCGTCAGTAATTTTGGCTTTCGTTGCTTGTGGCGGCAAACCGACAGCCCCAGAATCTCCTGATCCTGCGGCTTACGGCAAAACTATTCAACCTTTCCATCAAATACCTGCAGGCGATCAGGAAGGTGGCGGTCAAGCTAGATCAACCACAGAAAAATCAAATTACTAGAGTCGAGTGGAAGTTTTTCAGTGTTCTATAGCTAAAAATCACAAGCAAATTTGGGTTATAGAACACTGAGTTTTGTATTGCAGCTGATTTACCCTTCATAAATAGAGCTAAGCTACTACAAGAAATCAAGAGCGTTATTGTATAACCCCTAGTAGATCATAGAATTTCTGGAACAAGCCGAGTTTGTAGTCTATCTTGCCTTCTGGGAATCTCGCTGTGATGATCTATAATTCGTCGCGACAATTCCTAGAAGCAGCCGGTCGAAAAGCTGATTATGGGAGGTCTCATATTGATTCCAGTAAGATCACTCAATCCAACCCTCACTTCTGCCGCAGGTCAATCCGGAATATTTTTTACCGCTGTGGTTTACAGAGAACGTACGACAGTTGTCGTAATGCGCGCAATATTTGGAAGTCCTCCGGAAGAGCCGGGGGACTTCCTGTCATTAATTATAGAGTCTTGAGATATTCCAGCAAGTCATCTTTCTGTTCTTTGTTAAGTGGCTTTAAAACTTCTCCATTAGGTTGCGCTGTTTTGCCGGATGCATATTCGTGCCCAGCATTGCTATTACCAGGGAAACTGGTATCAAAAGTAAAACCCTTATCACTACTCTTTAATCCGACTTTTGCCGGATCAAATTCACGTGATCCAACTTTAAATTGCTCAGGACGGTATTCACCCTCCTCCGGATCACCTTCACGTTTCTTGGGTAGTAACAAATCATGAAGTGATGGTACAGAACCATTGTGTAAATAAGGTGCCGTTGCCCAGATACCATTCAAAGATCGTCCCTTATAGGCATTCAGTGAGGCCAATGGACTAACTGTAGTATCCGGATCATAATTGCCATACTTAATGGAAGATTTAATCTCATTTTCAAAAAATGCTTTTGCAAGATTAACAATCCAATCCGTCCAACGTTGAAAAAACCATTTATCGGGGTCAGGAGTGGCCACCACATTTGTAGTTGCTTGAGTCAGCAAGGCCGCAACAGGAGCCTGCTTATCCAGTAAAATATTACCTACACCAAGGCCTACATACTGGTTGCGCAAAATACCAGAATAGCCCTGAGCTGTGAAACTGTTTTTAGCCATGGCGGAATCCGTTCCTACAAAATTGACTTTTGTCATATTAGCGATGATACGACGATTTGGATCCTCACGATCAATCCTGGCATGACAGGCCTCGCAATACTCGTCAAACAGTGTTTTACCCCGAGCAGCTTTTTCCCTATTGATCGCGCCTAGAATCTCCTCTGGCCATACAGGAGAATTTAATTTCATTAGGTGTGATTCAATTCTGTGCAAGTTTTGCACATTTACAGAAGAGTCAAAGCTGACTTGCGTGATGCCATCGCTTTGTCCGCCGATAATTGATGATAATGTCGTTCTTTTTTCTTCCTTCCAGTCAAGTGTGCCAAATACGCCAATCACTTCACCCGCATTGCGACCAATTGGCCCTAACCCAGCATTGTCAGCTATCCCATTCCATTGCACATAATCGTGTTGAGCGATGTCCCATAAGAAAGGATAGCTAACAGGTGCGTCAGGTGCGTTGAACAATGCATGGCGCAATCGCCCTAATTGCCATTTAGTAAGATGCTTGCTAAGACGTTCCATCACATGATCACGTTGATCTCCCGACATCACTTTACCTATGTCCTTTGGTATGATCTCGTCGATTTGTTCCTTAGTCATCACTTGATCTCGCATGATCTTAGGATCACGCAACAGCTCTCTCAACTCTCTTTCATTGATGATATGTCAAGCACACGATTATAAATACGTCCAAAGGCATCCAGTCGTGCATAGCCATAGGCAGTTGGGCTATGATTGATCACGGTATAATCATAAATGCGCTGTTCATACTTACTTAGATCGGCGAGTATTTCGGCTTCCGATTTATAATTTCCCCTTGCCAGTACATTTTTGACAAACCGCTGCGAGGCTTCTGCATTTTCACGCGTATGTTTCAAAGCTTTTGCGATATCTTTCATGATGTTTTCCATATCCGCGGTGGCTGGACCGCCATCAATACGGATACCCACACCGTTATAGTTTACTTGCCCGGTATGACATGCGGCACAAGTTAAACCGACATATTCTTTGCCCTTGTAGTCATCCTTGACCCAGCCGACAGGTAACGCATCCGGGTTGCTCGATGAGGCCTTCTGGGGTAAATAACGATAGAAATTCATATTCTCATCAGAGCGGAAAAGCTGAGATTCTCCCGCCTTTTCCAGTACCAGGAAGAAATCATAGGGCATCAGGTTTGATCCTTGTGTGGTGTAGTAGAACCACAAACTGTCGGCAGAATTCCAACCTTGATCAAGGTATTTAACCTCTGTATAACTATCACCTAATTGATCTTGTTCAACAGTAGCTGCGTAGCGATTAGGCTCAGTCTCCGGAATAAGTGTACAAGCAGATAATATTCCAATGAAAAGAACTAAAGCTATATAAAAAAATAAAAACCGTTTTTCTGACGATATGAAATATTGTTTCACGATAATTCCCCTTTTTACTTGAATTTATTAATCAGTATTGTCAAAAACAAAAACACATGCATAGTAATCTAAATTCTGAGTCTATTAATAAATCGTGCGATGACTTCCCGCTCCTCGCATTACATGATCCCGGATTATTCCTATTCAAGGTCCGTGCTGATATCCCAATCTTGGTGAATTGTATTTTTATTAAGTGCTGCAACAGTTCCTGATTATATTAAGAATTCGTCGCTGATAACAGCAATACTCGCAATCTGACTACCAAATCATCAAAACTTTATTGCGACCAAACAAAACAAAGCAAATATTTGCTGCGCTGCAAAGCAGGCACCCATATCAGGAATAAGGTCTGACACTGTAAATTTCTTACAACTTGTCATACACTTGCAAAAATACTGACTGTAACAGCGCTATAAAAACCGGAAAGCCCTCATGAAAAAACCATACGCCATTCTGTTAGCTGTACTCTTCGCATTTACACTGACTGCTTGCACCGCAACACCATCTGCGCGCATTGATGATGACAGGATTCATGTCACGATTCTACACTTTCAAGATATATATGAAATTACACCGGTCAGTGGCGGCAAAGAAGGCGGCATTGCACGGGTTGCCACATTACGTAAACAGTTACTGGCACGCAACCCCAATACTATCACTACATTAGGCGGAGATCTATTCAGCCCATCTGCAATCGGCACAGCACAGTATGAAGGCGATCGACTGGCTGGACGGCAAATGGTGGATGTTCTGAATCACTTCGAGCTTGACTACGCGACTTTTGGCAATCATGAGTTCGATATCAAGGAGAGTCAATTCTATCAGCGGATGCAAGAAGCAAAATTTACCTGGGTATCCAGCAATGTATTTGACGCGAATGGTCGTCCTTTCTCAGGCGTCAATCAAAATCTCGTTATTTCAGTTACCGGCAAGAAAAGTGGAAAATCTTTTAGGATCGGTATGTTTGGGCTAACCCTTCCAATCAACAAGCCTGACTATGTCAGTTATTCCGAACCCTTGACAGTCGCCAACGAGCAAATCAAGCAACTCGGCAAGCATTCCGATTTCATTATTGCCTTAACACACCAAACCATCGAAGATGACATCGAATTGCTGCAAAAAGATCCACAAATCGGATTACTACTGGGCGGACATGAACACGTCAACTATCAGAACTGGCGTGGGAATTTCACACCGATTCTAAAGGCCGATGCCAATGTACGCTCGGTTTACGTGGTTGATCTTTACTTTGACCCACAAACCGGCAAAACCGAAATCAAACCTACTTTTGTACCGATCAACGATAATCTGGCGGAAGATCCTAGCATCAAGGCAGTCGTCGACAAATGGATGAACATCGCCTTCGCTGCCTTCCGTCAACAGGGATTTGAACCTGAAGCCGTGGTCACGACCACCACGGAAGCATTGGATGGACTCGAATCCAGTGTGCGCACCCGCAAAACCAATCTGACTGAATTAATCGCCCAAAGCCTGCTGCGCCCCTACCCGGAAGCCGAACTCTCACTCTACAACAGCGGCTCGATCCGCATTGATGATATTTTACCCGCCGGTCAAATCACCGTCTACGACGTCATCCGGGTACTGCCTTTCGGCGGCAAAGTCCAACTGACCGCAATCAAAGGTGATCTGTTGTTAAAGGTACTGAATCAAGGGATAGCAAATACCGGCGCGGGCGGCTTTCTGCAATCCGCCAATGCGCAGCAGGTTAACGGCACTTGGCAAATTAACGGCAAACCAGTGGATGCAAAAAAAACCTACCGATTAGCGATCAATGATTTTCTCGCCTCAGGGATAGAGCGTGGCTTGGATTATCTGAAACCCGGCAATCCGGATTTCACGATAATCAATTCAGGAGAAAACACCGATATCCGCCAATTGGTCATTGATCAGTTGAAGAATAACTAAAATGCCTCATTTTCCGGGATTGATTAAACTTCATCGAATCTTAGATAAAGCAGGTGGGATTGAGATTGGCTATCGAATCGAATTGCTGAATCAAGGTAATCGCAGCGGGCTGTGCATCACAACTTGTTCGTTGCACATTGCAAGACGCAGAACACTCTTTGAAGAAAGGGTTAAAGCCTTTTGCAACGAGTTTTCTCGCCACACGAAACACAATACTTTCCTTCATCGTAACGACCAGGACAAACCTGAATACCCAAACCTGATCGCATAGAGTCAAGAATACACTGAGGCGACTTTTTTGTGCCAGGGCAAAACATCTCTACCTTCTTCCATACATCGGGCTCCTCAATTGCTGTTTCACGAAATGGCTTTTCTCCACCATGCGACTTTCCAAGCTCAACATATTGAGATTCATAAAATAGATAAAGGTAGAGAAACTCAGGGAGTAAATCAGAAGGTTCTTTAGATTTAATGACCTCACAGGTGTTGTCAGAACAATATCTAATTTCACGTTTTGACACCACTTCAACTCTTTCACCAAGATCCCGCTTGAGTAACTGTAAAGTATCTAAATCGTTCGCATACGCAAACCCAGATGCGAATAAAAATAAAATGAGCAGCAACGTGGGACGCATTAGTAGTTCTCGCGTTAAGCTAAGCGGCGCCGCATACTCGTGACATCCCATTTGAACGAGCGGTTAGTTGACATAGCAACTAACCTGCATAGGACGAACTGATTTAAGTGATTCTTCAATCTGCTTGGCATCGTGAAAGATTGGTGCTTGAATGAAAAATTTCACCACAGCTCTACATTTACATTGGTCATGAGGTAGGACTGAAAGTACAGACAAAAAACAAGCTGGTTTAGTAAGCATAATGGTTTCGATTACTTCTGAATTTGCCTCAGCACGTTCTGCATTTCCAAGATCAGCAATGGAATTTTGAAAAAATATCGCAACCCTTTCCTCGGATTCACATTGCCTGACGAGCTTGGCATTTATGTGCCAAGAATCCCAATACTGTTCATACTCACCTGCATTTGCAAGTGAAATTGCTGACAGTAAAAAACAAGGAGGGCTTTGAATTCAAGTATAAGCACGGGTACTACGCGGCTTTATCGTGCAGAACCCCCTGGAACAATAGGCGCTGGGCGATTCTCATCCCAGCCGCCCTGAAACTCAGGCCGGCTCCGCCCAGCAATAAGAATCAGGTGACCTTGGTCATTTCTTCGTGTAGGAATTGCTTGCCTGTCAATTTCGCCTTCTAGCGTTAGGACAAGATCAAGGGCGAACACTGGGTCTCCGATATGCCATGAGTGATTAAAGGTTCCTGTAAAGACAGATTCCTTAGGATTTTTAGTTTGGAAATATTCTGAGCAATCTACGTTCACTGCTTTTTCTGGCAAGCCCTCTGGAAGGCCCACTCTTCCTGCGCGTGGCGCTACGCCAAGGTGCTTCATGTTCGAAACTCCCAGGACTTTATCGAACCGATTCGAATAATTTGTAAGTCTAAAAATCCGATCGTACATTGGTGCCGCCCAATCTGAACTTGACGAAAGTGAAGCACGAGATACGTCGCCTCCAATAAATACAACTTGACCAATGCGCCAAGATTTCTTGAATAGAGCGCCTTTCTTGGCCGCGTTCGAAAACGCTTCCATTATCACAAATGCCCCGGTCGAGTGACCAAGTAAATGAACATTGATTGTACATGGCCGTGCTTTGGGGTCGACCGGAAATTGAGCGTCAACAACAATTTGGAGCGCGTCATCGACAAGCCGTTGAGCAACCTGAGAAGCATCGTAGCGATCCTCAAGATAGTTGAGTGTCGAGTTGTCGCTTGGCCAGTCAAAACCTACAACAAGCCCTTTCCATCCTTGAGCAGACAACGATTCCTGCAAAGTTCTCGTTCTCCAAAGGATAGTCTCTACATCGTTGTTGTATCCGTGAACAAAAAAAAGAATGTCGCCAGTTGAGCCGGTTATTTCATCTTCTTCACCGTCTGCAGCCGCGATGACCTTTTTTTGCCATGCATCCTTTGGAACCACGTCTGCACTGCTGTACTCCCTTCGTGCTAGCGGCACCTGTAGAAACCTTGTATCGCCTGGTTCAGCCACAAATGCACCATCCTTATCAACATCGCGCGTGCAAATTAGGAACGTATTTCTCGCTGGCATACAGATCTCCTGATGGGTGTGAAAAGACCTCTAACTACAATTAGACTTCCGAAATGACGTGATCTATTACGTCAAAGATGACATCTATTATTTTAGAATTCATACTCCCTCTCCTGATTTCCAAAACATCATGCCGATTTAGGTTGCATCATATCATGGCGTTAGATCCACAAATACTGCACACAATTCTGCTTTCAGCCCAAGCACGTAAAAAACTCAGATTTAAACATGACAGTGACCGTACAATCAGACTTGTATTGACTGAGTCGAATGTTTTATCTTTTTTCACAAAAAACATCCAGCATCTTTGCCACGACTGATTGCATCGAACAGTGATGGCTCAAAACAACTTGCCGGATAAAAATCGGAATTGATCGGGTAGAATACCGGCATTAACGTTTTTCAGAGCGTCCAGAAAATGATGTTACGTAAAATCTTCATTGCCAATCGCGGCGAGATTGCTGTTCGCATCATTCGCGCGTGTGCAGAAATGGGCATTCGCTCGGTGGCGATTTATTCGGAGGCGGATCGTTTTGCGCTGCATATCAAAAAAGCAGATGAGTCTTATTGCATCGGCAGCGAACCGATGGCGTGCTATCTGAACATTCATGCGCTGGTCGATTTGGCGTTGGCGACCGGCTGTGATGCGGTGCATCCGGGTTACGGATTTCTTTCTGAGAATGCGCAATTTGCCAAAGCATGTAAAGAACGCGGACTCATTTTCATCGGCCCCGAGGCGGATGTCATCCATCGCATGGGCGATAAAACCGAAGCCCGGAATGCGATGAAAGCGGCGGGTATTCCGATTACTCCCGGATCGGATGGCAATTTGCATTCGGTTGAAGAAGCCCTGAAAGTCGCAGCACAAATTGGTTATCCGATCATGTTGAAAGCGACTTCCGGTGGCGGCGGGCGCGGTATCCGGCGCTGTGATAATGCGGAGGAACTGCAGCGCAATTACGCCCGGGTAATCTCTGAAGCGACCAAAGCATTTGGCAGCGCCGATGTGTTTCTGGAAAAATGCATTGTCAATCCTAAACACATTGAAGTACAGATTTTAGCGGACCATCACGGCAATGTGATTCATCTCTTTGAGCGCGATTGCTCGATTCAGCGCCGCAATCAGAAGCTGATCGAGATTGCGCCGTCCCCGCAACTGGACGAAGCGCAACGCCAGTATATCGGTGGTCTTGCGGTGATTGCCGCGAAGTCGGTCGGCTACACCAATGCGGGAACGGTGGAGTTTTTACTGGACGATAGCGGCCGGTTTTATTTTATGGAAATGAATACCCGCGTACAGGTCGAGCATACCATCACCGAATCGATTACCGGCGTCGACATCGTCGAAGAGCAGATCCGCGTAGCCGCTGGATTACCCCTGCGCTATAGGCAAGAAGAGATTTTCCGGCGAGGTTATGCGATTCAGTTCCGCATTAACGCCGAAGATCCAAAGAATAATTTCTTACCGAGTTTCGGCCGGATTTCCCGTTATTATGCGCCCGGTGGCCCCGGCGTGCGTACCGATACGGCGATTTACACCGGTTATGAAATTCCACCTTTTTACGATTCCATGGTCGCCAAAGTCATTGTCAGTGCGCTGACCTGGGAAGACGTGATTAAGCGCGGGGAACGCACGCTACGCGATATGGGGTTGTTCGGCATCAAAACGACGATCCCGTATTATTTGAAGATACTGAGACACCCACAATTTCGCAGCGGTAAATTCAATACCGGTTTTGTTGAACAAAACCCGAATTTGATCAATTATTCCGATAAACCCCGGCCTGAAGTACTGGCGAGCGTCATTGCCGCGGTAGTCGCTTCGCATACCGGTCTATAATAAATACGGAGTTCATTGGTTCATCAAGGAAAACCTATGCAGAAAGTTCATATTACCGATGTCATTTTACGCGATGCGCATCAATCCCTGATCGCCACCCGGATGCGCACGGAAGATATGCTGCCAGCTTGTCAAATGCTGGATAGCATCGGCTATTGGTCGCTGGAATGCTGGGGTGGCGCGACTTTCGACGCCTGTTTACGGTTCTTAAAGGAAGATCCCTGGGAACGCCTAAGCAAACTCAAAGCCGCTTTGCCCAATACACCGCTGCAAATGTTGTTACGCGGGCAGAATTTGCTCGGTTACCGCCATTATTCCGATGATGTTGTGCGTGCTTTTGTAAAAAAAGCCGCTGAAAATGGCATAGATGTCTTTCGAATTTTTGACGCGCTGAACGACGTGCGCAATCTTAGAACCGCCATCGAAGCCGTCAAAGTATCCGGCAAACACGCGCAAGGCACCATTTGCTATACCACCAGCCCGGTACATGATGTTAAAAGCTTTGTAACGCTGGCCAAAGATTTGGCCGCATTGGGTTGCGACTCGATTGCTATCAAAGACATGGCCGGTCTGTTAACTCCGTATGCAACCAGCGAACTGGTTACCGCACTGAAAAAAGCTATCGATTTGCCTTTGCACTTGCATTGCCACGCCACGACTGGGCTTGCCGAAATGTGCCAGTTAAAAGCAATAGAAGCCGGTTGCCAGTATATTGATACGGCACTATCCTCGTGGTCGGGCGGCACCAGCCATCCGCCGACCGAAAGCTTGGTCATGGCACTGCAAGGCACGGAATACGATACCGGTTTGAATTTGGACAAGCTGCAAGCAGTGAACCAATATTTCGCAGAAGTGCGAAAAAAATACCGCCGCTTCGAAAGCGAATTCACCGGCGTCGACACCCGGGTTCATGTGTTTCAGGTACCGGGCGGCATGATTTCGAATTTGGCCAATCAGTTGCAAGAACGTAACGCCCTAGACCGGATGAATGAAGTCTACGAAGAAATTCCTAAGGTACGTAAAGATCTGGGCTACCCGCCTTTGGTCACGCCAACCTCGCAGATTGTCGGCACGCAAGCCGTCCTCAACGTGCTGATCGGCAAACGCTATGAGACCATTACCAATGAAGTGAAGCGCTATTTGCAAGGCGGTTACGGCAAAGCACCGGCGCCGATGAATGCCAGTTTACAAAAACGCGCCATCGGCAAAGAAGATATTATCGACTGCCGCCCCGCCGACCTTTTAAAACCGGAATTTGAGCATCTGCGCCTGGAAATCGGCCACTTGGCACGCAATGATGAAGACGTGCTGAGCTATGCCATGTTCCCGGAAATCGGCAAACAGTTTCTGGAATTGCGCTCAACCGGGCATCTCGTGCCTGAACCCTTGGAATTGGCGTCGACAACGGCTAATGGGGTACAAAAAGCCCCCACCGAATTTAATGTGGCGCTGCACGGCGAGTCATATCACGTCAAAGTCACTGGGACCAGTCCTAAAAATGAATCCCTGCGGCATTTTTATTTTATGGTAGACGGTGTTCCGGAAGAAATCGTCGTCGAAACGCTCGATGAAATTGTTTTGGATGGCGGCACGCAAGGCGCCGTTAAAAGCACCATCGCCAGCAAACGCCCGCGCCCTTCCGCCAAAGGCGACGTGGTCGTCAGCATGCCATGTAATATTCTTGACGTGCTAGTCAAAATCGATCAACAGGTTACCGCCGGACAGCCGGTACTGATCACGGAAGCGATGAAAATGGAAACCGAAATTACTGCACCGATTGCCGGTATCGTCAAAGCCGTACACGTCGTTAAAGGTGAACCGGCCAATCCGAATGAAGTGTTGATTGAAATTGTGGCGGAGTGATGGACCGGAGAGGCAATCCAGCCGGTTCAAAATCCCACCCAAGATCCACTGACAAGGGTGTTTTCGTCTTTATGCGTAATGCCATTATTTCAGCAAACCAGGATTGTTCACACCCTCTTTTGAATTGACACTTCACTCTTTCTTGACCATTCTGAAGTCTAACAGTAGGGTATTTGTGATCAAAACTCCGTTCTATGGCGCTTCGCTTTTTCTACCCTACCCAATAACTCTACTTTAAATAAAATCAGCAGGGGCTACGCCTCTGCACCCCGCAAAGGGTCAAAGCACAAAGAACAAAGATCAAAAAACCCTGGCGATACGAAAACCCAGGTCGATGCCGGCTACATCGGAGTAGTCCCTGCTGCGGATAGCCGATCGCAAGTACTGAGGATCGTCGTCCCACGAACCGCCCCGAACCACCCGGCGATCACAATCGCCGCCATTGGCTCCCGGCCAAACCGAACCATCGCCCGGTGCATTTCGATAGCTCTCGTGCCAGCAATCCTGTGTCCACTCCCACACGTTGCCATGCATATCATATAAACCGAATGTATTTGGCGCAAACGACCCGACCGGTAATATTTTTTTCTATTTTCTGCCAAAATTGGCTCGATCGGAATTAATCGTTTCTCCGGTATTAAAAGGTGTTGTAGTTCCGGCACGGCAGGCGTATTCCCATTCGGCTTCGCTCGGCAGGCGATAAGATTGGCCGGTCTGCTCGTTCAACCAACCGCAATACGCTTGCGCATCATGCCAAGAAACGTTGATCACCGGATAATTTTTCCGTCCCCAGCCATTGTCAGCAGGTGTTTTTCTGCTGGTTGCTTTGCAAAAGCAGTCATATTCCGAGAAGGTGACGGCATAGACGCCTAGTGCAAAAGGTTGCGCAATGATTACTTCATGTTGCGGGCCTTCATTCTCAGTTCTCCCATGTTCATCCTGGAGTGAGCCCATCAAAAAACGGCCCGCAGGAATTACTGTCAGCAACGGCTCTTCGCCGCCGGATTGCAGCGGGTCGCGAAAGGTTTGGCCGGGTTTGAGTACAGGTTGGATGGGTGCAGCGGAATGTAGTGATTCAGTACCGGCACCATTCAAATGTACCCGCAGCGATGCCAATAATTGAACCAACCCAGCGTGTTCCATTTGATGATTCCACCCCATCAGATCGGCTGTCTGGATGCGACCGAATCCATACGGATATTCCACGCGCTCGATGAAAGCCGGAAAAAGAATGTCTTTGCGCTTACCGTATTCCGCTTCTTCCAGCACAAAATCGCTATCGCGCGACGCGGCCGACCACAGTACCACCACTGCCCGCGCGGCATGCAATTCCCGTTCGATTTCCTTGTGCCACTTCCGGCCCACCAGCGTTTGCCGGTCGATGAACACTTGCCAGCCTTCTTCCTGAAATCGCTGTACCAATCGCTCAGCGATGGCGGAATCGCTTCTCGAATAACCTATAAAAATATCGTTCATCGTTGTTTTTGTGATTTGCAATGCCCGGCATTATAAGCAGATTACATTCCCGGCTGGATTCATACGTTCACGGTTGCTGCAAACAAAAAATAACCCCCGCCAGCGGCGGCAACGTAATCGCAATCGAATCAGGAAATCCCATCCAGGGCATTGGTACGCTGGCAATATTGCCTAAATTGCCGAGGTTGCTGCCACCATAATAAGTGGAATCGCTGTTGAAGATTTCCCGGTAAATACCGCTGGCGGGAACACCAATGCGATAAGCACCGCGCGGAACCGGGGTGAAGTTGAGAATCACCAATACAAATGTACCGTCTTTGGCACGCCGCATGTAACTGATCACGGATTGATCGTCGTCTTGGCAATCGATCCAGCTAAAACCTTCGGCGGCAAAGTCGAGCTGATGCAAGGCGGGGGTGTTTTTATAACACTGATTCAAATCACGGTGTGCAGCCTGTACACCGGCGTGCTGCTGTTGTTGCAGCAAGGGCCAATCCAGCTCATGACTCACGCGCCATTCCAGTTTCTGAGCGAATTCATTGCCCATAAAATTGAGCTTTTTGCCCGGCCAAGTCGTCTGGAAGACAAACAATAGGCGTACATTGGCAAATTTCTGCCAGGCATCGCCGGGCATCTTGTTGAAGAGAGAGCCTTTTCCATGCACCACTTCATCATGGGAGAACGGCAATATAAAGTTTTCCGTATACGCATACAGTTGGCTGAAGGTCAGCTTATCGTGGTGATAGCGCCGGTGAACGGGGTCCTGTTGCATATAGGACAGCGTGTCGTGCATCCAGCCCATATTCCATTTCATCGAGAACCCCAAGCCGCCGACATAGGTTGGGCGCGATACGGCCGGCCAAGCGGTGGATTCTTCCGCCAGGGTCAACGCACCCGGAAACTCCTCGTGCACCATAATATTCAGCTCGCGCAGAAAATCGATCGCTTCCAGATTCTCCCTGCCGCCATATTTATTTGGCAGCCACTCGCCTTCCTTGCGCGAGTAATCCAGATACAACATGGAAGCCACTGCATCGACACGCAATCCATCCAGATGAAATTCGGATAGCCAATAATGCGCGCTGGATATCAGGAATGATTTGATCTCGTTGCGGCCATAATTAAAAATATAAGTGCCCCAATCCTGGTGAAATCCAAGGCGCGGGTCTTCATGTTCATACAATGCCGTGCCGTCAAAGCGTGCCAGTGCAAAGGCATCTTGCGGGAAATGCGCGGGAACCCAATCGAGGATGACACCGATATTTGCCTGATGGCAGGCATCGACGAAAAACCGGAAATCATCGGGTGAGCCGTAGCGGCTGGTAACCGCAAAATAGCCGGTGGTTTGGTAACCCCACGATTCATCCAGCGGATGCTCTGAAACGGGCATCAATTCGATATGGGTATAGCCCATTTCCTGCACATAAGGCAGCAGGTGCTGGGCCAATTCCCGGTAGGTGTAAAAACGGCCATCCGGATGCCGTTTCCACGATCCGGCATGCATTTCAAGAATATTTAATGGCTCATGCAACCAGTCCCAATTGCTGCGATTCGCTATCCACGCTGTATCGGACCACTCGTAGGCGCTGCTGGCTGGTGTCAGTGCTGCCGTGTTGGGGCGCAGTTCATAGCGATTGGCATAAGGATCCGTTTTGAGAACGATTTCTCCGCTATCCCGATTGCAGATCTCGTATTTGTAGAGTGAATCCGGCAGTAATCCCGGAATAAACAGTTCCCAGACACCGCTGGCGTGGTGTACCGCCATCGGATGAATGCGCCCATCCCAGCGATTAAAGTCACCAGCTACGCTGACGCGCCCGGCGTTGGGCGCCCATACCGAGAAACGCATGCCGTCCACACCGGCATTTTTGACCTGCTGCGCACCAAGCATCCGGTAAGCCTGCCGCAGCTTACCTTCATTAAATAGGTACAAATCATGATCGGAAATCTGCAGTGGAAAAGCATACGGATCATACGTTTCATAGACGGCATGCTTTGCCCCTTTTTCTTCGACCCGCAGTCGATACGGCATATCAGGCGGTGATTCCCCATGCCACTCGAAAACCCCATGCGGATGAATCCGTTTCATCGGCTCAAAACCGATGGCTGTCTTGATCCACACATTCACGTCATAGGGACGAAATACGCGCACCAAAGACTGACCGTGCTCCTTGTGTAATCCAAGATACGCAAATGGATCGTGGAGCTGCGCGTTCAGCAGTGCGTTCTGCAATGAATTGGTTTTATGTAGAGTGATCACATTTTATAGACTGATTAACGGGTATAGAATGAATTATAGCTTGCCCGCCACCTTATACTACTTATACTGCGATTAACAATTAAAATAAAAGTAAGGTATAAGAAAATGCCATAATGCGATACTATATATTGAGATGAATCGGGGAGGGTTACCTCGCTATGGAAAATAAAGAACGGATGTATGCGAACGAATCCCAAGCAGAATCCACAACCAGAACACGCTTTCACAACAGTGTGACGCACAATACGCTTGCATTAATTTTAGCGGGTGGGCGAGGCAGTCGTTTGCATCAATTAACGGATTGGCGGGCCAAACCGGCAGTTCCTTTTGGCGGAAAGTTCCGCATCATTGATTTCCCGCTTTCCAACTGTGTTAATTCGAGTGTCCGGCGTATCGGCGTCGTTACTCAATACAAGTCACAGAGCCTGATCCGTCATATCCAGCACGGCTGGAGCTTTCTCGATGGGCGCTTTAAAGAATTTGTCGAACTGCTACCCGCGCAGCAACGGACCACGGAAACTTGGTATCAAGGAACAGCCGACGCGGTTTTCCAAAATCTCGACATCCTGCTACGGCACGATCCAAAGTATGTCCTCATCCTGGGAGGAGATCATATTTACAAAATGGATTACAGCAAATTATTGGCTGAGCATCTAGAGAAAGGGGCTGACATGACAGTGGCCTGTCTCGAAATCCCACTGCAAGAAGCCAGTGCTTTTGGTGTCATGGGTGTGAACGATGAATGGCAGGTAACCAGTTTTGCCGAAAAACCAGAAAATCCAGCACCCATCCCCGGTCAACCCCAAAAAGCACTGGCGAGTATGGGAATCTATGTCTTTAATGCAGCGTTCCTGTATGAGCAATTAATTCGTGACAGTAAAATTAATGAGTCGTCGCATGACTTTGGTAAAGATCTGATTCCCTATATGGTGCCTCGTTATCGCGTATTTGCACACCGGTTTCTAAACAGTTGCGTGAATATGGCATCGGGAATACCTTATTGGCGCGATGTGGGCACGGTAGATGCCTATTGGGAAGCCAATTTAGACCTCATCACCGTAACGCCACAGCTCAATCTGTACGATGAAGATTGGCCGATCTGGACACATCAGGAACAATTGCCTCCCGCCAAATTCGTTTTCGATGATGAAGATCGCCGTGGTCAGGCACTGGATTCTTCCGTGTCGGGCGGCTGCATTATCAGCGGTGCGACGGTGCGTCGTTCTTTGCTATTCTCTAATGTAAAAGTGCGCAGCTATAGCAGTGTCGAAGATTCCGTCATACTACCCAATGTTGAAATTGGCCGGCATGCGCGTTTGCGGCGCGTAGTAGTGGAAAAACAGTGCGTCATCCCGGAAGGATTGGCAGTAGGATACGACTTAAAGGCGGATCGCAAGCGATTCTATGTGACTGAGAAAGGCATCACATTGATCACACCGGAAATGTTAGGGCAGGATGTTCATCATGTGCGTTAACTACAGAAAATTTTTTATAAGTATTTTCATATTTACATGAAGCAATTAAACCTTGTCGTGTTATGGCACATGCATCAACCGGATTACCGGGATTATGTAACCAAAGAATTTGTTTTACCGTGGGTCTACCTGCATGCCATCAAGGATTATACCGATATGGCCTATCACCTGGAGATGCATCCGGAAACCAAAGCGGTTATCAATTTTGTCCCAGTACTGCTGGATCAATTGGAAGATTTTACTGAACAGTTTTCCATAGGACAGATACGTAGTCCTCTGCTGCGTCTGTTGGCTGAACCCAATCTCGAACACATCACTATGCAGGATCGGCTATATTTGTTCGACAGCTGCTTTCTCAGCAATCATGAAACGATGCTGAAACCTTATCCCGCCTATAAGCGCTTGCATGAGCTCTATAACACCCTGAGCCAGCGCGGCGAGCGGGAATTAACCTACTTCTCCGGGCAATATCTGGCCGATCTTCTGGTATGGTATCACTTGGCCTGGATGGGTGAAAGTGTGCGCCGGAATAACCAACTCGTGATGCAGTTGATGGCGCAAAGCGATGGATTCTCGCATGCGGATCGACTGCAATTGTTCAATCTGATCGGTGAACTGATCCAGAATTTGATTCCACGCTACCGCAAGCTCTCTGAATCGGGTCAAATTGAATTATCCACCACGCCGCATTATCATCCGCTTGCCCCGCTGATGATAGATTTTTCTTCCGCCCGGGACAGTCAACCCGATGTCACCTTACCGTCGCATGATATTTATCCAGGCGGACGTGGCCGTGTCGCATTTCATCTGTCCTCAGCAATTACCAGTCACACACAGCGTTTTAACGAGAAGCCTTCCGGTATCTGGCCTGCTGAAGGCGCCCTATCAACCGCATTATTAAAAATCCTGGCAGAGCAAAATTGCCAGTGGAGCGCCAGCGGGGAGGGTGTTCTAGTGAATAGCCTGCGCGCCGCTTACCCGGGTAAGTCCTTGCTGGATCGCAATAGTTATTTATATCACCCCTATCGGATAGCCGGAGAGGCAGAGCAAGTCACTTGTTTTTTTCGTGATGATCATTTATCCGATTTGATCGGTTTTGAATATTCCAAATGGTTTGGACGCGATGCGGCAGAAAATTTTATACAATCTCTAGAACGTATTTACCATAACACACCGGCTGAGCAGAACCCGGTTGTCAGTATCATTCTGGATGGAGAAAATGCTTGGGAATCCTATCCTTACAACGGATTTTATTTTCTTGACGATCTCTACAGTTTACTCGACAACCACCCGTTTATCCGCACCACAACTTATCGTGACTATATTGCCTGCGCTGAAAATAAAGATAATATGGCGACATTACCAGCACTGGCTGCCGGTAGCTGGGTATATGGAACATTTTCCACGTGGATTGGTGACAAGGAAAAAAATTGCGCCTGGGACATGCTGTGTGCGGCCAAAAATAGTTTTGATCTGGTGATGCAAAGCGGCCAGCTGAGTGATGATGAAAAAATCCTAGCCAGCCGGCAGCTAGCATCTTGTGAAAGCTCCGACTGGTTCTGGTGGTTTGGTGATTACAATCCAGCGCATTCGGTGGCCAGTTTCGATCAGCTGTTCAGAAAGAATCTGATTAATCTTTATCTTTTACTTAAACTGCCAACACCTGCAACAATACTTGAACCCATTAGCAAAGGGAATGAACAAACGGAAGCAAGCGGCGCCATGCGGCGATCTTCATAACACCTGATTGATTTCAAGCTGCATTTCGCAGCGATTGAGATTGGGTTTTCGGTTGCCCAGGTTTTTAAAATGATTACCGGAATAATTGAATGTCACAACCTGTATCGCTACTTTTTGGTGTTCACGCACATCAACCCGTCGGCAATTTTCCCAGCGTACTGACTGACGCACACTTACGTTGTTACAAACCTTTTCTACAAGTACTTTATCGCTATCCGGACTTTCGTTTTGCAGTCCATTTTTCTGGATGGCTGCTTGATTACCTAATGCAATATTATCCCGAAGATATGGCGCTACTCCATGAAATGGTTATGCGGAAACAAGTCGAGTTGTTCGGCGCGGGCGATACTGAACCGGTTCTAGCGGTTATTCCAAACCGTGACCGGATCGGACAAATTCAAACCTTCTCCAACAAACTGGCAGCAAAGCTAGGGCAACGCCCACAAGGTGCGTGGTTGACAGAACGCGTGTGGGAATCAACCGTAGTCCCAGCACTCGCGGATTGCGGAATCCGTTATGTGATTGTCGATGATTACCATTTTCTCTGTGCTGGCAGAGCGCCTGCGGAATTAAATGGTTTCTTCACCACCGAGGAAGATACACGAACACTCGACTTGTTCCCAATTTCTGAAAATCTACGCTATAAAATCCCGTTTTCCCCCGTTGAGGAAACGATCGCTTATCTGGAATCATTGGCAGATAATCATTCATCGAATTCCAGCGCCGCCGCAATTTATTTTGATGACATTGAGAAATTTGGCATCTGGCCGGAAACCTACCAGTGGGTCTATGAAAAAGGCTGGCTTGAGCAATTTATCCAAAGCGTGCTCGCATCAACAAAAATTTGTACCCGGCACTACAGCGAATACCATGCCAGTGAGAAAACACGGGGCATAGTCTATCTACCCACAGTCTCCTATATTGAAATGAATGAATGGACGCTGCCTGCCCAATCTGCCAATACCTATGCAGATCTGGTACAACAGGCCAAGTCAAGTAGCTGGTATGAACACAAAAAGGCATTCCTGCGCGGCGGTATCTGGAAAAACTTTTTTTCACGCTACCCTGAATCAAATTGGATGCATAAGCGCATGTTAGGACTTTCCGCACGATTGGATGCATTACCGGAAAAACATCGGACGAACCTGATGCAACAGAAGCTCTATGAATCCCAGGCCAATGATGCTTATTGGCATGGCTTGTTCGGTGGTTTGTATCTTCCGCACCTGCGACGCGCTGTGTACGGAGCGCTCGTTGAGCTGGAAGCATTGCTGGATGCCTGCATGCCACGCTCAATCTCTCATACCGAAGATACCGATCTGGATGGCGTAAAAGAAGTTTATCACCAGAATGGCATACTTCAAGCGGTCGTAAAACTGGATAGCTTTGCCAGTATTTGTGAATTGGATGCTTACCAGCTGAAACATAACTTCGGCGATACACTGCGCCGTCAGGTCGAGCACTATTACCAGAAAATTCAACCGGGTGAACGTCAAGCATCCAACCATGCCGCCACTGGCATTGCTTCGGCGCATGACAGAATCAGCTATAAACACGAAATTAATGCAGAGGATATCGAAGCGGACGACCATCCCAGAAGTTTGTTCGTTGATCGTCTGGATGACGTATTTATTACCTATCGGTCCAAAGCTTCAGCGCTAGAAAATAGTCACTTTCAATCCGAGAATACCGCGTATCCGATTCACAAACACGTCCTGCTTGACAATAATCAACTACAAGTCGCCTATCGTTTTACCGCTAAAATGGCGCAGGTGTTCAGTACCGAAATTAATCTTGCCATGCCAAGCTGCGACGGAATGGGCGGGCGCTACATTTACCGGGGAGAAATTCCCGGCGGTTTCGGACAAGTGCTTGAGCTGACTGGTTTAACTGAAATAACACTGGACGATGATACGTTAGGCGGCAGCGTCGTGCTCAAAACTTCCTCCCCTGTGACGTTTATTGCACAACCGCATTTCTCGGTATCACAATCCGAGAGCGGATTTGAAAAAATTATGCAGGCAACTACGCTCTTGTTGGAATGGCCGATCTCAGCGCTAGAATTGGTTATCACACTGGAGATCAATACAAGGAAAATATAGCCCCGTGCACAGTAAAAAATTAATCCAGTACGGTTACCCACTCTAGATTTATGATCATCAGCGATTAAAGCAAACCTATGTCATCTCTTACTCAATCACCTGCTTGGCTTGCCTTACAAGCACATCAGCCTGTCATGGCAGGACAACATTTGCGTGCGTTATTCCACAACGATCTGCAGCGCTTTGAAAAATTCTCTCTCATTTTCAATGATATTCTGATCGATTTCTCGAAACAGCCAATCACTCGTGAAACGATAGACTTACTGCTGGCGCTGGCGCATCAACAACAACTGCCGAGCTGGATTACGCGCATGTTCTCGGGAGAGCAGATCAATTCTACGGAGCACCGTGCCGCACTGCATATTGCCTTACGTGGCGAACAGGCCATTACAGTGGATGGTGTAGCGATCATGCCTGAGATTAAGCGGGTATTGAAACAAATGGAACGCTTTTCAGTCGCCGTACAAAGCGGTGCACGCAGAGGCTACACGGAGAAAATTTTTACCGATATCGTTAATATTGGCATCGGCGGCTCGGATCTCGGACCGGTGATGGTGACTGAGGCGCTCAAACCCTATCAATTAAACGGTATCACGCCGCACTTTGTTTCAAACATTGATGGTACGCAATTATCCAAAACGTTACAGCATCTTGATCCAGCCACAACATTGTTTGTGATTGCCTCAAAAACTTTCACCACACAAGAAACGCTCACTAATGCAAATTCTGCGCGACAATGGTTTCTAACTCATGGTGGTAGTGAAAAAGATATTGCACTGCATTTCGTCGCGGTTTCCACCAATCGCTCTGCCGTGGAGAAATTCGGTATTAATCCCGATAACATGTTTGAGTTCTGGGATTGGGTGGGTGGGCGCTATTCATTATGGTCAGCGATTGGTCTACCGATTGCTTTGGCCGTCGGCATGGACAATTTTTATTTACTGCTTGCGGGCGCACGCGAAATGGATCAGCATTTTTCCACAGCCCCGTTCGCAGAAAACCTTCCGGTTATGCTGGGTCTGATAGGTATCTGGCAAATTAATTTTTTTGGTACGTCAGCGCATGCCATGCTGCCGTACGATCAATCCATGCACCGTTTCCCTGCCTATTTGCAACAATTGGAAATGGAGAGTAATGGCAAACGGGTTACCCGCGATGGAGAGGTCGTCGACTATGCGACCGGATCAGTCGTTTGGGGTGAACCGGGAACCAACGGGCAACATGCTTTCTACCAGCTATTGCATCAAGGCACACAAACTGTTCCGATTGATTTCCTGGCTCCTTGTCAAAGCCATCATCCGATGACGCAACATCACCGGATGTTATTGGCCAATTTCTTTGCCCAGACTGAGGCATTAATGGCTGGCAAGAATGAGCAGGAAGTACGTGCTGAACTGGTTTCACAAGGATTGAGCGGTGCATCCCTTGAACAGCTATTACCGCATAAAGTTTTTCCCGGGAATCGTCCAACCACCTCCATTTTGTTCAAAAAACTTGACCCCAAAACATTGGGCGCACTCATTGCACTGTATGAACATAAAGTTTTCGTGCAAAGCGTGATCTGGAATATCAATCCATTTGACCAATGGGGTGTAGAACTGGGCAAACAACTGGCCGGAAAAATCCTGACCGAACTGGAACAAGACACGACAGTGGTTTCTCACGACGCATCCACTAACGGCTTGATCAATTATTTCAAAGCGAATCAGTAAACATACTCCCCATGCTGTCATCCAAAGAACTCCGCGTTCTGTTTATTACTTCTGAAGTTTTTCCATTGTGCAAAACCGGCGGCCTGGGCGATGTCAGTGCTGCACTGCCGGCGGCGCTGCGGTCGCTGCAAACCGATGTAAGGCTTTTGCTACCGGGATATCCGAAAGTTTTGGCCGGTGTTAAATACAAATCCAAGGTGGCCGAGTTCAATACATTGCCACAATTCCCGCCCGCCACACTGCTCTCAGCGCGGTTATCACTGAGCAAGTCTGAAAACATTCCAGTCTTTGTGATTGACTGCCCGGGGTTATATCACCGCGAAGGCGGTCCTTATATGGATACACTTGGGCGCGACTGGCCGGATAATGCATTGCGTTTTGGCTTACTGTCGAAAATTGGCGCGATTCTATCCAGCGACGCCAGTCCAATTGCCTGGCGCCCGCATATTGCGCATTGTAATGATTGGCAAAGTGGTCTCACCCCCGCTTATCTGCATTATCATCCCGAGAAAAAAGCAGCCACGCTGATGACAATCCACAACCTCGCATTTCAGGGTATCTTTCCACCCGGCAGTGTCATCCAATTGGGCTTACCTCCGGATAGCTTTGACATCAACGGCGTTGAATACTATACCAATATGTCATTTCTCAAAGCAGGACTCTATTATGCCGACCACATCACCACAGTCAGTCCCAATTATGCAAAGGAAATTCAAACCGAGCCATTGGGTTTTGGATTACAAGGATTACTGTCCACACGCCGCCGCCATCTCACCGGCATTATCAATGGCATCGATACCCGGGAATGGGATCCTGCGACAGATCCCCATTTGGTGAAAAACTACACCAGCAAGAAGTTATCCGATAAAGCCGCGAATAAAAGCGCTTTGCAACAGCAGATGGGGTTAGCAGTTGATGCCGATATTCCATTATTCGGTGTAGTCAGCCGCTTAAATCACCAGAAAGGCACTGATCTGCTGATACAGATCGCATCCCAACTGGTAAAAATACCCGCCCAACTGGTTGTACTCGGTAGCGATCATGCTGAACTGGAACACCAATTATCCACATTGACTCAAGCTTATCCCGATGCAATAGCTGTCCGTATCGGTTTTAATGAAGCCTTATCACATTTAATTGAAGCAGGCGTAGATTGCTTCCTGATGCCATCGCGTTTTGAACCATGCGGTTTGAATCAAATGTATAGCCAGCATTACGGCACACCGCCAATAGCCCATGCCACCGGCGGTCTGTTAGACACGGTGGTGGATTACACACCGGCAAAGCTTGCCGATGGAAGTGCCAGCGGCTTTTTATTTTACCCAATGACCGCCGACAATCTGCTGGGCACGATAAAACGTGCAACACTCGCTTATCATAATAAAAAAGTCTGGCAGCGCTTGCAGAAAAACGGTATGGCAAAAGATTTCAGTTGGCACGCCAGCGCAGCGGCTTATCGAGAAATCTATTTGTCGTTGTTATCCTGATCCCAGGGTCCTGACTGATTGTGAAAATACCATCACCGCACGCTTCACCAGATGGCTATCAATCAAGAGCTTCCGTATTAAAAGCGCCGCACATGGACAAATCGGATTTGTTGACGGCAGGAAGCTGCGCCGCCAGAGCACGCAGTGCCGTGCGCAAGCCTTCTTCCAGAACCGGGTGATAAAACGGCAGGCGCAGCAACTGCTGCACTGTGAGCGAGCGGTCGATAGCTAACGCCAGCAAATGTGCCATGTGTTCGCCAGCAGGTGCGCACATTTCCGCACCCAATAACTGGCCGCTTACCGCATCGGCATAAAGACGCTGAATGCCCTTGTTCCGCTGGCCGGCACGCGCCCGTCCCTGCCGGTCAAAATGCACTACTCCAACTAGAATCTTTGCAGGGTCGAGTGCCTGAAAGCGACTGCCTACGACTGCGATGTTCGGGTCAGAAAAAACGATAGCCAGTGGTGTCCGGCGTGTAAAACAAATCGGATTAGGACGCGTGGCATTAAGCCCAGCGATGTATCCTTCATCGGCAGCTTCATGCAGCAGCGGCATTTGGTCATTCGCGTCACCCGCCATGAACACCGGCAGATCGGCCACTTGCATGGTACCTGGATTTACAGGCGGCATACCGTGTTGATCAAGCGGGACTCCGAGTGTCTCGAGACCCAGATTGTCGATATTTGGACGACGTCCCAACGCAGCAAGCACACAATCGACCATCACTTCTATCTTTCCGGTACGCACTTGTATGCCCTCGCCCACCCCGCTCAACTCGGCTTTCTCACCCAGATGCAGAGGAAATTCCCTCCCTAACAGATCTGTCGCCACTGCAATCACTTCCGGGTCTGTTAATCCAGCGATCGCTTGGCTACCGCCAAATGCCGTCACATGAATACCAAGCCGCGAAAGCGCCTGTGCCATCTCGGCACCGATAGGGCCCATTCCCACGACTGCCATGCGTGCAGGCAGAGTCTTCTGCTCAAATAAGGTATTCGTCGTAAGCAGCCGATTTCCTAATGAATTCCATGGCGCAGGTACAACCGGACGCGACCCGGTAGCGATAATAATTTTGTGCGCACGCAATTCCTCACCATTGACTTCCAATCTATCCGGCGCAAGCAGACGCACACGCCCGGAAATAGCCCTTTCACCCAATTCTTCTGTCGTTTTTACTGTACTGGCAACAAAATCATCGCGCAACTGCCGCACACGCCGCAGCACGGCAGGAATATCAAGCGTGAGCTGATCTCCACCGCGAATACCAAACTCTTCAAAGGTACCGCGATGATGAAAGGCATTCGCCGCTTCGATCAAAGTTTTGGATGGCATACAACCCACTCGGGCACAGATAGTACCCCAAGGCCCGTCATTAATAATCACAAAGCGTTGCGTGTATTTTCTCACCTCCCGCAGCGCGGCCAAACCTGCGCTACCCGCTCCGACGATAATCACATCCAGTGTTTCATTCATAGCAATTTCCTCCGGTGATGACGGCAATTCAGTACTGCACCCGTTTGTAAACTATGGTTCCGGTGTTCCTGTATCTTGATTTCCCAGATCCAAATCCGATCGCGCTCCGGCTGCGAGTGCCTGATACTTTGCTTTGAAAGCATCGAGGTTTTCTTCTTCAAGTTCCTCCAGATCTAGCAAGGCGTTGTGCGCACCCTGAGTTGCACGGATCAACTCATCCAACTTTACCTGGATCGCCTCCGTATCGCGATTCTGTGTGTTCTGGATCAAGAAGACCATCAAGAACGTGACGATCGTAGCCCCTGTGTTGATGACCAGCTGCCAGGTGTCACTGAAACCAAACATGGGGCCTGTGATGATCCAAACAACAATGACTGCAACAGCCAAAGTGAATACACGCGGACGGCCGCAGAAATGGGCAGCCGCTTTTGCAAACCGGGAATACCAAATAGCACTACGCATACGATATTTCTCCTTCGGCACTTAGCCGACGTTGGAAGAGCAGTGTGATACCCTTATAAAACGCTACGCCTCTGACTTGGCGTTTAATTCTGGTTCATTCTTGCTCGCACCTAGAATGTTCAGAAATGCCAATGCTATCTGCAAAACAACGAGTGCATATGCATGGGCATACCATCCCCAGACTACCAAAGAAAGTTGCTAAGTAAAGAACACCAGAAACCGAATTTACGCCTGCGTTTATCCTGGGAAGCAATCAGCCATACGGCGATTATTGTAATAATCATTGCAAGGCTACTGGAGTTGATGTAGCTAATCCATAGCTTGACTCAAAGGGCAGCCTAAAGCGTCTGCATGAAAGCTACCAGATCCTTCTTCTCTTGTTCATTTAATTTCAATTCCAACACGAGATTGAAAAATTCTACCGTGTCCTCCAGCGTTAGTAGTCTGTTGTCATGCAGATACGGTGGCGAGTCTTTGATGCCGCGTAGTGGGAAAGTCTTGATTGGACCATCGGCTGATGCTTTACGGCCGTTAATCGTGACCTCCTTGAAAAAACGCTCCACCTTCAAGTTGTGCATGAGGTTGTCGGTATAATATGGCGGGGTATGGCAGGTCGCGCACTGACCCTTGCCGAAGAAGATCGCTTGGCCCCGCCGCTCTTTTTCATTGGATTTAGCGGGATCAAGTTTACCAAACACATTCAGCTTCGGCGCAGGCGGAAAATCGAGCAATGCCTGAAACTCGGCCATGAAATGCACCTGACTGCCGCGTTCGAGGATGTTGGTGCCTTTGCGCGACGCATCAGCCGGGATACCATCAAAATAGGCGGCGCGTTGCTCAAATTCTGTGAAATCTTCCACACTTTTCAGTGCCCGCTGCGAACCGAACAGACGCTGAATGTTCACACCTCTTAGCGTTGGTGTGTCTAATCGATGACGATATTCGTTGGGCCGGGCATCTCCGGCCGTATGTGTAGCCGCGTTCGTATGACCGTTTGCGTGACAGTCGAAGCAAGCCACGCCCGGATGCGGAAGTAAGCTGCGGCGGTCTTCGGTAGTATTGAACTGCTGTTGGGGAAACGGCGTAACTAACAACCGCAATCCTTCGAGTTGTTTGGGATTAAGGATATCTTTGAACAATTCATTGAAATTTCTGGGCGTCACCAATTTTCCTTGCGAAACATCGCCCAAATCCGGCCGCGTCGTCAAATAAATGGGCGCTGGAAATTCGGGCAGTAGATGTTGCGGAAGATCGAAATCGAGGTCAAAACGCATCAGATCGAGTCCAGTCTGGCGCCTGACTTCGTCAATGAGCGGCTGCGGAAAAACCATGCCACCTGCTTCGTGATGCGGATGTGGCAAAGGAAGAAAACCAGCAGGCCAGAGATTTTTGCTCTTGATATCTTCCGGTGTCATTGCGGCGAGTTTCTCCCAGGTCATGCCTGAGGGCAAACGCGTCCGCACCCCCTCCTGCACCGGTTTTCCATTGGACATAGTAACATCCTGAGCTGGGCGATCAGCAAGATCATAACGCTCTAAGAGTAACGCTTGATGGCGTTTGGCGAATTCCGGCTTCTCATTCTGGAGGCGTTTGACTAGCGTGGCGAAATCTTCCTCGGCGGCAATCGCTACAGCGCCACAGATAAGTAAGGTGGCGGCCAACATAACCGAAGACCAATAGATACGGATTCTTGAGTTCATAATTTTCCTTCCTTCTTCCCGTTTGCAATACATCTCATAATCCTGGCATTAGCAGGCTGTTGAAAAACTATCTACCTACCCCCCTGTCGTGATTCAAATAAAATATTAAAACCGGAGAGGGAAGGTTATCGTTGGATTTCGTTCCTCAATTCAGCTTAAGCGTGGTGGCAGCCATTTTGCGGCAGCTCTTAGCGCAGGCATCGCAGATCTCGGCACAGACTGCACAAACCTTCTGGTGAAAGACCGAGCCGCTTAACATAAAGTTAGTAGATGCCTGACAGATTTCTGCGCAGTTGATCATGAGGCGAAAATGACTGGCTTCGACGTGTTTACCGCCTACCGCAAGGCAATGATTCCGCGGTATGCAAGCAAGTTCTGTGACAGTGACTACACGCATCTATGCACGCCTGCATGCTGGTATCGTTCATGTTGTATTCTCCCGTAAGGTGATGTACGAAGCGTACTTGCATTCAGTGCAGCTTGCTTGAGAGAAAGCTACAGACATGAATTGCAATTACGCAAAAGATACGGGCCGCGAAAAGAAGCGTCTGTACGCTATCGCACTTTGAGCGATCAAATAGATTTATGCTATCATTTAGACTGTCAAACGATTTTCTTAAAAGATCAACGACTTCCAGACAAATTGACGATGCAGGTCAAGGCCGGAATAATTTGGATAACCATTATGCCCGCGGTCGAAAAAGCCTCCTCCAAAACACAGAATCTGCTTCTGGCAGCTTTGCCGAAAAACGTATTCGACACGATTGAGCCTGCGCTAAAACTGGTCGATCTGAAACTCGATGAAGTCCTGTGGGAAATGGACGAAAAGCGCAAGCATATCTATTTTCCTACTAGCGCCATGATCTGTTTGCTCTACGAAACAGAAGATGGCGAATCGATCGAGGTTGGAATGACTGGCAGGCAGGGGTTGGTTGGTGTCGTCACTTTTATCGGGGATGCCCAGATGGCTAAACGGGCCGTAGTCATGAATCCCGGCCAGGCTTATGTGATGAAAGCCAAAGATGTTGAAAAATATTTTGAGGAAATACCCGATTTTCAGGAAATCTGCATGCTTTATACGCAGACGCTGCTTGCCCAGATCTCTCAGAATGTGATCTGTAATCGTCTGCATTCTATTGATCAGTAGCTATGCCGGCTTCTGCTGATCATTAGCGACAATCTGCAAACAACAACCATTCATATGACGCACGACCGCATCTCCAACGTGCTGGGTGTGCGCCGTGAAAGCGTTTCCGCTGCGGCCGCACAACTTCAGGACCAAGGGCTTATCAAATATACTCGCGGCAAAATCGAATTGCTTGATCGAAAGGGGCTGCTGGCTGTCGCGTGTGAGTGTTATGAGGTTGTTAAGAATCAATACGAAAGGATACTGGGAAAATATATCTCCCAGCACGACTCTTAATCACACTTTGCCAGCAATCTTTATCGAGACCTCAGGTACTTCAGCATAGCATCAGCGCCTGATATCTCAAAAGGATCCTTAGGGCAATTCCTTGGAGTTTTGATACTGAAATTAGAGAAACACAAAACCATCCACTTAGGCGGATTCAAATTCGAAGTGCAGCTTTTCTATAAGGTTAACAAGAGGCAAGCTGCGTTGGCAGCTGCGCTTCTTGAACGATCAAACAAATAATAGCCCGAGTCACATTTAGTAGATAGGCAGAAGTTGGTGCCATCAAACCAAATTTAGTCGACCATACTCCTGAGACTCGTACATTTATTTTACTTAACCAGTTGCAAATTGTTTGGTTGCAATTTCCACATTGTTTGCCACGCTGATTTAAATAATCACAAACTCCGCATTGGTCATGCTCAACCCAACACCAATCGTAGCAATTTGTACCGCAGCGCCGGTACCACTGCCATTTGCATCGTATAACAACGCACCGGTCGCATTGTTATAGATGATGAAATCATTGGCATCCACTGCTTGTGTGCCGATTCTGAATTGGCCAGCCGCTAAAGTACCGGTCGTCGTTAATGCCGTAAATACCCCATTTTCAAGCTGGATAGTATCATTGGCTACGTTATAGTCCGTAATCGTGTCAATGTGACCTAGTGTAGTAAACTTAAAGACATCGTTACCCGTTCCACCAGTTAACACATTGTTACCCGTTTTTCCGTCGAGCGTATCGTTACCAGCCCCCCCATTGAGTATATTGTTTGCTGCATTCCCAATGATGCTGTTTGCCTGGCTATTACCCGTTCCATTAATCACTGAGCTACCCGTCAGCGTGAGATTTTCCACGTTGCTGGGGAGTATATAAGTCATGCTGCTGCTGACATTATCGGTGCCCTCATTCAGAAGCTCAATGACCGCATCACTCCCATTTTCAACAAAATAACTATCATTACCCAGTCCCCCAATTAGGGTATCTACCCCAGAACCGCCATTGAGTATATCGTTACCGGCTTCGCCATTTAGCTGGTTGGCGGCAGTGTTTCCAGTAATAATGTTAGCTTGGCCGTTACCTGTGCCATTGATTACTGACAACCCCGTCAAAGTCATATTTTCGACGTTGGCGGGTAGTATATAAGTCACGCTGCTGCTGACATTATCTGTGCCCTCATTCAGATTTTCAGTAATGACATCACCCCCATTCTCAACAAAATAACTGTCGTTACCCAATCCTCCAATTAGGGTGTCTGCTCCAGAACCCCCATTGAGCATATCGTTACCATCTCCTCCAATTAACTGATTGGCAGCTGCATTTCCAATGATGATGTTAGCTTGGCCGTTACCTGTACCATTGATCGTCGATGTACCCGTCAAAGTTATATTTTCCACGTTGGTGGGGAGTATATAAGTCACTCTGCTGCTAACATTGTCTGTGCCTTCATTAAGATTTTCAGTGATGACATCACCCCCATTCTCAACAAAATAACTGTCGTTACCCAGTCCACCGATTAGGGTATCTGCTCCCGACCATCCGATAAGGATGTCGTCACCCGCTCCGCCATTGAGTATGTCGTTACCGGTTCCGCCATTCAGCTGGTTGGCGGCAGTATTTCCAGTAATAACGTTTGCCTGATCGTTGCCCGTCCCATTGATTGCCAATACGCCCGTCAGTATGAGATTTTCCACGTTTGTGGAGAGAGAGTAAGTTACGTTACTGTTAACACTATCATTACCCTGATTTAAGTTTTCAATGACGACATCGCCCACATTTTCAATAAAATAACTATCATTGCCCAATCCACCCGTCATGGTATCGGCTCCAGACCCGCCTATCAGGGTGTCATCCCCCGCTCCGCCATTGAGTATATCGTTACCGACTCCGCCTTGCAGCACATCATTACCCGCCATTCCCCACAACTTGGCTGGCGTAACCGTTGAAGCAGAGACATGCAGATGATCGTCGTTGGCGCTACCTGTTAATGCGAGACCTCCAACTGATTCACCATTGGCGTCATAGCGCTGGGCATAAATACCAGACCCACTACCATCCTGACCATAAGATGTCCAGGTCACCACAAAACCACCATCGGTCAACGCTGTAATTGAAGGGTAGGATTGCGAATAGCTCGTAGTGGTATTGACTCTAAATTCATTAAATTCTTTTGAATTTTGAATATCATTATCAGCAAAGCGGAATGTTTCTATACCCGATAGGGTATCCAGTCCTTCATCCCCATTGGCCGTATTCATATCATGCACGATAATCTGGCCATTTGAATTGAGTGAAAATTCATAGTCGATCTGATTGCCTGAGAAAATGGCCACATCATTACCAGCACCACCCATTAACGTATCATTCCCTGCACCACCCGTGAATGTATCATCGCCAATACTTCCATTGAGTACATCATCAGCGGGAGTGCCGATATAATTTGCCAGCACACCCTGATAGGCTAAATGCAATGGGGATGACTGAATCATGCCAACCCGAGATTCTAGTAACCAGTCTCCACCCAAGTCAGTGGCACCAGTTAAAGTTGTTGAAGCTGCAACATTCAGCCCCGTTAATCCAGCCAGTTGCTCGATAAAGGCTCGGCCTGTTTTTCCTTGTGCTACTTCACAACCGTAGAGCAATATGTCGCCACAGTGATTCAGATGCCTAGGCGCGCAGTACTCTGCCGTGCATCTACAGCATAATATAAAAATACTACCAAATTAGGAAAACCGGCCAAAAACGCTTCCTGCAACACTGTTTTAATAACTCGACTTCAACCAAACGAGTTATTAAGTATGAATGATTTTTACCAGATCTTAGATGCAGCAATTCAAACACACCTTGTAGCCAGTTCAATAAATCAAGAACTGGCAGCCAAAATCACTAGCAAAATCATCAACGATTTGTCTGATTGTATCGGCGGTCGAGTGGTCTATCTCAAAAACAATTATGCGGTTAAATTAGCTGAAAAGCATAGGCGAATCGTTGCTGAATATAATGGCCAGAATCAGATTGAGATTTGTCGTAAATATGGCATTACAGAGATATGGTTGAAAAAACTATTAGCGAGGGCAAAGAAAGATGAGTATGTCCAATAACAGTCGTTACCGGAAGCTAGGCCGGTTTAACTATTTGCGACAGCACAATCATGGTTCAAAGCATTGGTTTTTTAGAATCAATAAAATAGAGGGATGTTTAAACCACCAAGGAATGAGGTTCATTTATGGCTGAGTTGACCGATGAAGAAAAGCAGCGGTTTGTCGAATCTATTCAGAATGCCGACACCATCATGGACACTACTAAACTACATGCAAACACATTGGTGAATGTTTATAAGGATAGGGTGTTTGGAGGAAAAAAAGTAAATCAAGATTATCTGGCGTCATTGGTAAGCGATTTTGCGCTTGATGCAGTAGAAGGCAAATTCGCTAAGTTTGAGCTGCTATTAGCCGGACAGGTCATAGTGCTTGATGCCATTTTTACTGATATGGCGGTAAAAATGGGCAATTCTGATGATGTCAAAACGATTGAAGGCTTGGCGCGTGTGGTGTTAAAAGCGCAGGATAACACTCGGAAAACAATACTATCTTTATATGAAATGAAGAATCCAAAACCGACAACTTTCATAAAACAGCAGATGAATCAATCCCTTGGACACATGCAAGTTAATAACTCAGATAAATCAGAAGATCTTAAAAAATCTCAGAATTTACAAAAAACCAAAAACGAACTATTGGAGCAACAACATGGCGAAAGGCTGGACTTTGGAAAGACGCAGACGACAAGCAGAACAAATCAGGCAATGGCAGCCGTGGGCAAAATCCACGGGACCGAAGACTAAGCAAGGTAAACTTATTGCTTCACAAAATTCACGAAAAAATGGTCTGCACTCCCGTGAAATGCGAAAATTAAAAACTATCTTATTGCTTCAACAACGTAATTTACAGAATTTGCGAATGAGAACTCAAGAATAAACCGCAACAGTCAATTGTAAAAGCTAGGATTTAATCGTGTAAGACATTCACCAAAGCCTCAGACGTAGATATTGTCCATATAGTGCCGCTGGCACATGTCTCTGACATGGTACGGGCAAATGGACAAAGGCGCAACGCAGAACATTTGCAAATGACTTTGAGAATCTTCTGGTAGTGAGTGATTCAACTTGCGATTCCCCGTGGTCTTGCTGCAGGGATAGGTGCAGGGGGCGCGGAGCAAATTTATTTAATAAATTCAAATCAGATCAAGCCCCGCATGAAAGCCTGCCGCCATTAAAATCTTACTGGTGCGGGTATGGGAAGCGATTGGAGCGTATCAAGGGCAAGTACAGATTGTGGTATAGCAAACAAGACCGTATAGTACTGAGTTAACTCGCTGAGACTTGTTTATCGGCGCGATAAAATATTGAAATAATCATATTCATACTTATCATATTAAATATTACTGTTTTTCTCTACATATCAGTTCTGTTCAATAAGCATGTCAATTTTAGTTATCCGATGTTTCTCAATACTTTTATTTTCAACATCTGAATTTGCTTTATCAGCACCTGTGATTTGCGCAAAATATTCCATATCAAGTATATTTTTCTCAAACATAGGCTTCTCTGTAAGCTTTTCTAATTCGATAGATAGTTTCGTTAGCGCGAAGGTAGTTGCAATCACCGCAAATATGATGGTCCAGAGATACTTGCGGTTAGCGATGGCTTGGCGTTCCAAATCTAATCTAGCCTTTAGAGCATCCATGAGGTCATTAAAGTTACCGGTATCGTTATTGAAGCTAGGTCCGCCATTTGTTTTCCTGTACATCGCTTCGGTAAGAGAGGAATATATATTCGCATATGCATAGAATCCTAGGGCGCGTTGAATGACTTCAAGTTTGGGTGCTTGAAGACGGTCATCTAAGAAGATAAAGAGACCGAATCCCGTTACAAATGAAATGGCAAATGAGGTTTTTGGACCCAAGCTGAAATAGCTTTGAAGACCCAGAAATATTATAGCACCTAATAAAATGCCATAGACCATGGATGGCACCAAAGAATTTATTGAGCGTTCACGGCGTTGATAAGCAATTAGACAACGCTCTTTTTTTCCGGCGAACAAAGCACGCAGGCGCAAGCATGCGCGTTGGGCCGATTCCTTGCCTTCTCGTACCCTTAGTTGAGCCAGAGCAGTGTCGCCACGACTAGGGTCGATGAGTTGACTAAGTGCATTAAAATTCTTGTGAGTTTGAAGTTTGAAGTTTTCGTCAAAAGGATCTTCGATTTCAACCGGGCGGATATGTAAATCTATGTCAAGCTGATTCATTAGGTTGGTAGAGAGATGTAGCTCATGAGCAAGAATCTGGCATTTGTGTTTACACCAGGAATAGGCTTTTCGCCAGCCTTTAACAGCAAATTTCACTTCGGAGTAAGGGTAAGCATGAAAATCATGTTTGTGCCCAGTGATGCTCTTGATTAGGTCAGATAGTTCATTCGACAGCTCGCTGACGATTGCAGGTGTTGTGTTAGGAAGCAAGCCAATGCGGAAGACGAGAAGCCCATCCAAGCGCATAGCATATTCAAACATCATCAATTCTGAATAGCGATTGAACAGCAACTTGACTAGCTCGGGCTGATTAATGTTCTGTACAGAATTTCTCGTCAGCCCATCGGTTTTCCATAAACAATTGTGTACTGGTAATGTGCTGATCGGACACCAGTCGACATAATATTTTATGTCCATTTGGTATTATGCATTCATGAGCATATGGAAAATCAATCAATGATGGAGCGATATCACCCGCGCCGTAATAATCTACCAAAAAGCGCATTGCCCTTAGAGGAGATACATAAATGTCCATTACTATTACGGTAGAGGAGTGCTTCGCCAGATTGCGCTAGTATGCCTGCTGCATCCAATTCTTGATTACTCAATCCAAATACTTCAGTCTCTTCGCCAAGCGATCCTTTCCGTTTCAGTTGCTGTAACAAATGATCAGCACCGGCATCAAGGTTAAAATATTCGAAAGTTTTGTGCGTATTTTGGCTGTCAATTTCATTGAGAACTTTTACGTCCTCTTCTGATAAGTCGCTGTAGATCGAATCATATTGGTTCAATGCGTTTGGCTCGATTTCTTTTTTCAATTGCATATATATGATTTTTAATATATTAAGCATTTCATATATTTAAGATAAATACTGTACCTTATTAAATAAAGGCATATTTTATATTCAGCATATACCTGAAATCCTTATATTGTCAAATTCTACGGATAGATGTATTCCCCCCAAGGAAAGGAATTCTTTTCTGAGCACTGACTGAGGGAGTTCTGATAGTAATGGGCACTCTGGTGTTTCCAGAAGAAAATGGCCGGGATGGATGGTTGGCCGCTATAATAATTAAATAAGGAGATTTTTTCATCAAACTGAATAATCTCTGCGGGTTCAATTCCCAGCTTTTGGGGCGAAAGTTGGTTGATAACCAGTAGATTGAAGAGCGCCGTCAAAACCCGCTGTTTGCTCCGGGGTACTTAATTTGATGGAACTTACTATTTCTTTATAATGTGGCACTGGCGTGGCACCAATATACTTTGTAATTTATATTTTATTATAATTTGTTGATTTTATGGCGCCCTGAACACGAATCGAACGTGCGACCTACCCCTTAGGAGGGGGTTGCTCTATCCACTGAGCTACCAGGGCGAACTTGTCATTTTACGCTAATATCACACGATGAATAAACCTGATCAGCTGAATCCTTTAGATCCAGTCGTTTCAAGACGACTACCTAAAGCAGTGATTATTCTCGGGTTGGTCAGTTTTTTCAACGACTTTGCTTCGGATATCGTTGTGCCGCTGATTCCGATTTTGTTGGCGACTGTGCTGTCTGCAGGTCCCATTGTGCTGGGGTTGATTGAAGGGGTTGCAGATGCACTGGCTTGTTTTCTGAAATTATGGGCGGGACGGCATTCCGATGTAATGAGCGGGCGGCGTAAAGGGCTGGCGATGTCGGGTTATATGCTTTCTAATCTGGCGCGCCCGTTGCTTGGATTGGCGGGCTCCTGGGTTACCGTATTGCTGCTGCGCAGTGTGGATCGAGTGGGCAAAGGGTTGCGCAGCGCGCCGCGCGATGCGATGGTGGCTGATGCGACACCGCCGCATATCCGTGGCTATGCGTTTGGTTTCCATCGCGCGTTGGATAATGCCGGTGCGGTTGCCGGTGCATTGACAGCGGCGGCAATACTGGCGTGGTCGGATTTAAGTTTAAGCGAAGTGATTCTGTGGTCGGCGATTCCCGGTTTTGTCGCGGTAGCGCTTTTGGGCGCGGGTGTGAAAGAGGAGAAAACCAATCAAGTTCAGCGAACAGAATTGCCGCGTACACTGCCACCGCTGCGCTGGTCTGCTTTGTCTGCGCCAATGCAGCGTTATTTATGGGTACTGATGCTGTTCACGTTTGTGCGCGCTTCTGAAACTTTTATTTTGTTATTCGGTCATGAATTAGGTATTGGCGTGGTTGAATTACTGTTGTTATGGGCGGTGCTGAATCTTGCCAAGGCCATCACTTCCACGCAAGGCGGGCAATTGGCGGATCATTTCGGGCGCGGCGTTTTGATTCTGATTGGCTGGTCAGCGCTTGCGGTATCGTTTCTGGCATTAGGTCAGGTAACTACCAGCAGCGGGTTGTGGATGGTGAGTATTTTCTACGGCTTGTTGATGGGATTGAGTGAAGGCGCGGAGCGTGCCTTGATCAGTGATTATTCGTCACCCGATGAGCGTGGCACGGCTTTGGGCTGGTATCATTTGGTCAGCGGTATTGCCGCCATCCCGGCGGGATTGTTGTTTGGGGTGATTTGGTATGTATTCGGCGCGGCAGCAGCATTTTTGTTCGCCGGCATATTAGCGCTGCTGGCAAGCGTATTGTTACGGCTATGGGCCTGGCCGGTGCGGTATCACTATAACGAATAAGGATGAATAAGTATCATGGAATGGTTAACTATTATCTTGTCGGTGTTTGCGTTGGGATTCATGTTCTGGTTTTTTTCCACGAATAAAAAATCACTCGAAGCGGGACAATCTGCGCCTGATTTTAAATTGGCGGATCAGCATGGAAAAATACATACGTTGGCTGATTTTCACGGGAAATGGCTGGCGTTGTATTTTTATCCGAAAGACGATACGCCCGGATGCACCAAACAAGCTTGTACCTTTCGTGACGGCCTCCAGGAACTGACGGATTTAGGTGCGGAGGTGATTGGCGTCAGTGTGGATGACGCGAACAGTCACGCTGATTTTGCTAAAAAATATCATCTGCAATTCCCGCTTTTAGCGGATACCGCAGCAGAAACAACAGCGCGCTATCATTCCCTGATTCACCTGGGCGTTGTTAAATTTGCCAGGCGCAATACATTTCTGATCAATCCACAGGGGAAAATCGCTCGCATTTATCTGTCGGCAAGCGCAGCACGAAATTCTACGGAAGTGATTAAAGATTTAAAGCAATTGCAAGCGATATAACGCATGGCAGGATTTCAATGGATTGATGTTCTGTTGACCTCCATCAAAGATTAAACATTCCATTTCATACAACATGCATGAGATTTCACTAAAGAGGGTACAGGATGGCAAATTTTACTGAAGATCAATTGGCACAACTTAAATCTGCATTGCACAAACGCTATTTGGATTTGCAGGAAGATATTCGCAGCGAGCTGGCACATACCAACGATATTCGTGATTTTGATCTGACGGAGTATTTAAACAATATTCCCGATGACGTTGATACGGCGTTGGTCGACCGGCAGATTAACGAAATGCGTGAATTGGAAATGTCCCTCAAGTATTTGAGCGAACTGGAATTCGGTGATTGTATCGATTGCGGCAATGCAATCGGGTTTGAGCGTTTGCTGGCGTATCCATCTGCGCAGCGTTGCATTGAGTGCCAGAGCCAATATGAAAAGTATTTTCCGCAAGAATCCACTCCTTCGCTATAAACACGGACTATTCCTCAAGTTTATACACCGACTTTGAGCAAAATCAGGATAGCGCCGCCGCCACCATCTTCTGGTTTGGCTTGGCAGAAAGCCAGTACATCAATTCGCTGCATCAACCAATTCCCGATCCGGATTTTCAAAACCGGCTCACGGTTTTTTGAACTCAGTCCTTTGCCATGAATGACACGGATGCAGCGATATTTTTCTTGCACACAGGCATCCAGAAAAGCACTTAGCTCCTGCCTTGCTTCATCGCGTGTGAATCCATGCAGATCCAGATTGTCCTGGATTCCCCAGTAACCACGCCGTAAACGCCGTAGTGTTTGGCGTGACATGCCCGGCCGCAGATAAGACCATTCATCTCCCGCTTCAATTTCCATGGCGATATGATCTGAAAGAGCATCTTCTGTTGTAGCCTGTTCTTGATTATTCTTTTTTCTGGGAACCGGAGGGATCTTTGAACTGCTAAGAGTTACTTTATCTGAAGCGGGTAATGGCGCAACATCACGCATGGCTGCGTAAAATAACACCATTTCATCCTCATCATTGGCAGAATCTTTTTTTGTCATCCAATCCTATCGTCGACTCGCAGTAGCCAAATCTTCGATTCATTCAATTATTTCAGATTGTCGAGATATTTTTCCGCATCCAATGCCGCCATACAACCACTGGCAGCACTGGTTACAGCCTGGCGGTAGATGTGATCCTGTACATCGCCCGCGGCAAATACACCAGGAATGCTGGTCGCCGTCGCATTACCTTGACCGCCGTTGCGCGTAACAATATAGCCATTTTCCATTTGCAGTTGTCCGGTAAAAATATCGGTATTGGGTTTATGGCCGATGGCGATGAAAACACCCTGCAAATCGATCGTTTGCGTGGAAGCATCCTTTGTGCTTTTAATGCGCATGCCGGTAACGCCGGATTGATCCCCCAGCACTTCATCGAGCACGTGGTTCAACGCCAATTTAATGTTGCCGGTGCGGGTTTTTTCCATTAATTTATCAATCAGAATTTTTTCCGACCGGAACTGTTCGCGCCGGTGAACTACCGTCACACTGCGTGCGATGTTGGCCAGATAGAGCGCTTCTTCCACAGCGGTATTGCCGCCGCCAATCACGGCGACATCTTGTTCTTTATAGAAAAAACCGTCACAGGTCGCGCAACCGGAAACGCCCCGCCCCATAAATGCTTCTTCTGAAGGTAAACCCAGATATTGCGCGGAAGCACCGGTGGCAATGATCAGCGCATCACAGGTATAAGTGCCTTGATCACCGATTAACGTAACCGGTTTTTCAGTCAGTTTTGCGGTATGAATATGATCGAAAATGATTTCGGTTTGAAAACGCTCGGCATGCTTCTGGAACCGCTCCATTAATTCCGGGCCTTGCACACCCATCGCATCCGCCGGCCAGTTGTCCACATCGGTCGTTGTCATCAATTGCCCGCCCTGAGCCAGTCCGGTGATCACGACCGGATTCAGATTGGCGCGCGCGGCATAGACCGCAGCGGTATAGCCAGCAGGGCCGGAACCCAGAATAAGCAATGCACTGTGTTTGGTTGTCATAATTTATTTGCGAAGTAAATCGAGAACGATATTGTACTCGTAAATGGGTAAGTTTCCTTGCTGGCCGATATTCTTGGCAATCATCGCGGATTTCTCCGCTGCGGATTTCGCGTTCAGCAATAAATCGGTTTTGTTAAGTTTCTCATCGGGAAAATACATTTGTGTCGTCAATGCGCGATAACCCGGTTTTGAGATTTTTAAGTGAATATGCGGCGGCCTAATCCAAGTCCCGCTGGCTGGGTAAGCGCCGGGCATCACGGTTTTAAAGCGGAAGAAGCCATTGTCATTAGTTTGAATGACCGCCCATCCCTGGAAGTTTTCATCCAGCCTAGCTTTGTTGGGATCACGTGGATGACGGTAACGGCCGTTGGCATCGGCCTGCCAGATATCAAGCATTGCATTTTCTACTGGATTACCATAAACATCGATCACTCGGCCGCTGACCACGATATGCTGGCCGATGGCATTGGCCACATATCCATCGATTTGCGTTAAATCATCATCTTTATCTTTCTGATCTTTTACCGGATAGAACGGCCCTTCTGTTTCATCGGGTGTAGGCATCAGCGCTAATGCTTTAGCAAAGCTACGGCTGCCCAGTACACTGACCACGCTGCCTAGCAGGCTTAATTGGACCAATTTTCTTCTGGAAATATTTTTCATGAAGTTTTTAGTGCGACTAATTCATAACTATTAATTACTTAATGAGCAATATGCTCACGTTGTTCAGAATCAACAATTGATCCTGGTTTTTCTAATCCATCACTTTTTTGATGATTTTGCTTGGTGATCGTTCAGATCAATTAATCCAAATTAGATAGATTTTGAGTTGTGCTTGATATGGAATAGAAAACAAAATGAAGCAATTTACTGATCAAGCGCTTGAGGCACTACGCAATGATATTGAGTCTGATCTTGTTGAGAAAGCAATCTTTTAAAGGAATGCCTCCAAAATTGCGATGGGCGATATGCGCTTTAGTATAAAATGAACGCCATATAAATTGACATGAGATATCTGGATAATGGCTAATATGATAGAAGTCGTTTTTTATTCTGTAATTGCATTGTTTGCAGGATTAAAAGTTGCGCAGATAATAAAGGAAAAATTCTTAAAATAAGTACGCCCGGTATTCCCGTGAGTAGGCTGTTGAAAAGCGCATTCGAGGCGGACGATGCAGGCAAAATATCTAAAATGCAAACTTTAGAGTCAGAGTTTTTGCGCACTGTTGCATCGCTGGGGTCTGGTACCGAATTACGAATCCATATGAAACATTAAGAAAATTTTTCTTTGATCTGTAAACAACCTTAGCGATTCTTACATTCAATAATTATCTATGGTGTTTTTGACAGTCCACACAACTGTATAAATATGTTCCAGAAATACATATCTCTTATTTTTATACAACGAGGAAAGGGGTTACGCAACACCAATTTTTTGTAAGGAAACTTTATTATGTCGATTGTAACTGACTACACTGCACTGCTGACCGGTTCATACTGGGGTGGTATTGAAGTGACTAGTCGTCCGACCTTGATCACTTATTCCTTTTCGACCAGTGCGCCTGCCACCGATGAAGCAGTGATCGGCGCATCCGCCTTTGCCACCTTTCAGGCATTTACCGCCGCACAGAAGACCCAAACGCGTGCAGCGCTGGCTGAGTGGGGCAACGCCAGTGGCCTCACCTTTATCGAAGTACCAGCAGGCGCAAGCGAAATCATATTTTCTGCCTATGACTTCACGGGTTCCCCTTATGATGGTGCCGGCGGTGTTGGCTTTTATCCCTTCGGTAATTGGAACTTTTTTTCTTTCCCCAATTACCTCGACGGTTGGAGCGGTGCTGGCAATATACTACTTAACAGTGATTTTGTCGCCGCTGGGCAATTTGACTATGGTCTTATTTTGCACGAGATCGGACATGCTCTTGGATTGAAACATCCTACCGAGACTTGGACGAGTGCCGCCAATATTGTGCACGACCAGGTATTGGCAGTGGACGATCCAACACTGACGATCATGAGCCAGCTCGGTGGGCCGCTCGTTCATCTTGCAGCGCTTGATATTGCTGCTATCCAGAGTATTTATGGACTTAACAGTGCTGACCTGACCAACTGGTCTTATGACAGTCTCAACAATATCTTGACTCAGACTGCCGGTATTAGCGGCGCCACACTGCGCGGCACCAATATTGGTGACATACTCAATGGCGGCAGTGGCAATAATGTTCTCACTGGTTTGTTTGGAGACGATTCGATATTCGGAAACGCCGGCAACGATCTGATGTTTGGTGGTTCGGGTAACGATTCACTGAACGGAGGCCCCGGCAATGACACAATGCACGGCGGTATTGGTAATGACAAATATACCGTTAATGCCGTGTTTGATCAGATCATTGAATTCGCTGGAGAAGGCATCGATACCGCGACTTCGAGCGTTACCTACACATTGCCAGCGGAAGTCGAAAATTTGAAGCTCTCGGGATTTGTGGCGCTTAATGGTACGGGTAATAACCTGAATAACCTGATTACCGGCAATGATGCTGTGAATACTTTGCTGGGTGGCGATGGTAACGACACTCTGGACGGCAAGCTTGGTAACGATCATCTGATAGGAGGCCTGGGCAGCGATATCTACGTTCTGGATAACGGTAGCGATCAAGTGACTGAGCTTCCAGCTGAGGGCACCGATACCATCAAAACAGGATTTACCTTTAATTTGGCGCCGGTTGCCAATGTCGAGAACCTGACACTCACCGGCACATTGGCGATTAATGGTGATGGCAACGGTCTGGCTAATACGCTTACGGGTAATTCCGCCGCCAATACGCTGAACGGTGGTGGTGTCGATAAACTCTTCGGCGCCGCTGGCGAGGATAATCTGGATGGAGGTCTTGGTGCTGATATGCTGACAGGTGGATCCGGTCGCGATATCTTGTCTGGTGGTAGTACGGATGCCGTACCTTTGTCTACACTATACTTACGGATAGCGGTATCGGTGTGGCAAACCGCGACATTATCACTGACTTTGATACCGCTGATCTGATCAGTTTCAAATCGATTGACACCAATCCGATACTCGCAGGTGATCAAGCGTTTACTTTCGTTGGTAGCGGGCTGATCACAGGTAATTGGCAGGTGGGATATCAGATTATTGGTGCCGACACGCTTGTGCTGATTAACACGACAGGAACCGTAATGCCGGAGATGGAAATACTGCTGGTGGGGTACAACATTGGATTGACAACATCGGAGTCAAAACTGCGTGTGTACATCTGGCCATTTCCTCCACATCAAGCTTTTAAAGTTTGGATCAAGTCAATTCCCGGATGGCGCGAGCTTATCCGGGCTACTTGCTAATCGGCAATATTCTCAATTCGCAACCTGTTCCCATGCTTTCTTGGAACCAGATCCCGAGGTTTTGAAGTGGTACCGCAAAACTGGACAGGTTGTTAAGCTCTGTTATGGACACTATAGAGGATCATAATCATGAGCAAGAAACGCACACAATATTCCAGTGAATTCAAAGCAAAAATAGCACTGGCTGCGATACGGGGCGATGAAACCATTC
>CAMCBD010000006.1 GCA_945872825.1 Nitrosomonas ureae | reverse complement strand
TTCTGTGAAAGGGCAACAACGGTCCATTCCCTAGTCCCATAGAGTCGCCAGATCTCTTTACGGTCGAGTGGTGTTAAGCGTGTTCTTTTGTGTATATTCATGTCTACATCCTCTCAAAAAGATGTAAACAACGCTAATAAAAATCACACCTTAGTAGCATCGATGCCGTTGAGCCTCGGCATCTGTATATCCATCAAAATCAAGGCGTAACGATTCTGCCGTGCTAAGGCGAGTGTTTGTTCGCCGTCTTCCGCCACATCGATGACCAAGCCAGCCTCTTCCAGCAGAATCACAATGATCTCCCGATTGATTGGTTCATCTTCGGCAATGATGATGCGGACACCGGCAAATTCCCGGCGCAAGCATTCCGCGGCGCTTCCATCAGCCACGGCTTGCACTGTCCGGATCATAACGTTTTCCTTGATTGCAGTCAGACGAACGACAAACCAGAAAGTGCTGCCTGCACAAGAAAGACTCTCGACACCGATCTCACCGCCCATCATAACGACCAAATGCTTACTGATAGCTAATCCCAGTCCCGTACCGCCGTACTTGCGGGTCATCGAGCTATCGGCTTGTTCAAAGGTAGTAAAAAGACGTTCCTGAGCCTCCGGGCTGATGCCAATACCTTGGTCTTGCACCTCGAAGCGCAACAACAAGCTGCCTTGATCTTCTGATACTTGCTGCATACGGACGGAGACTTCGCCACGATCACTGAATTTAATGGCGTTGTCAACCAAGTTGGTCAAAACCTGCTCCAAACGTATCCGATCTCCCAACAACGTGCAACAAGCCAGTTCAGCAGGAAGGTTAGTGGTAAGAATTAGACCGTTTTCCACAGCCTTGTGGCGGAAAAGCGCTTCGAGGCTTTCCAGCATTGTGCTCAGTTTAAACGGTAGTGCCTCCAGGGTCAGGCGTTCGGCCGCGCTCTTAGCTTTGTCGATCTGATCCAAGCCTTTAGGATCGGTCATGGGCGTACGCAACTCGTGGCTCATATTGGCGAGGAAAGTAGTTTTGGCTTGATTAGCGGCTTCCGCGGCTCCCTTTGCAAGGTTTAAATCATGAGTGCGCACATCGACCATTTGTTCGAGCTGTTGCTGGTATTCGCGCAACTCGGCTTCGATTTTCTTACGGGCGGTAATGTCTTGAACCAATACCAGGAAGTAGTCCGGCGAACCGTCCTGATTACGAACACAACGAACTAAAACTGATGCATAAATAATCAACCCATCTTTGCGGATGAATCTTTTATCCAACGAATAACCTTCGGCTTTTCTGGCCAGAGCATTCTCGAACTCGGTAATATTGGATACGAGATCATCGGGATAAGTAATCTCCACCCAAGTAAGCTTAGTCAATTCATCCTTGGAATATCCTAATAGCTCACACAAACAGGGATTGACTTCCAACCATTTTTTTCCATTGAAGTAATGGCAATGCCCACCAGTGGTAACTCGAAATAGCTGCGAAACCGCATCTCGCTAGTTCGCAAACTTTCCTCACTGGCATGCAACTTTTCCATGATGCTCCGGCGATTACGCTCGATAACCAGCAACTTTTTTCGAGCTTCTTCGATCCTGCTTATCACGGTATCCTCTGCGCCCTTTGCAACAGGTATCGGTGTCGCCAGATCACCACCTCCGATTCTCTTGATAACTGCACACACTCCATCAACCGATGTGCCAAGCAATCTGTGCCGACTACGATACAGAGTGAACAGCAATGCAACCTGCATCGCACTGAAGAAAAGGAAGATCGCTCGCATCACTTGTGCATGATGCTCAGCGGTTTCGACATCAAGCCGGGTTCGCTTATCGGTCATCGTGATAAAGTCTGCGATTGGCAACATGATCGCAGCTTTGGTACGGTGATAGGTTTCGTCGTGGAGCATGGCAATAGCGGATTGCCGGCTGGCTTCATAGTTGTCCGCTCCAAATTCGATCAGCTTCATCGCCCGTTCTTCGATGCGCGAGAGCGCATCGGATTGAATCTTAGCTTCAGCAAGCTTTTCCAGTTCTACCACAGAGAATCCGGTCTGCCGCATCTTTTCAAGCAGCGGCAACACTTCCCCCGTTGGCCTTGGCCGTACATCGTCCGTCAACACTAAATCCCAGTATATATTATGGTATTCGCTCGGGCGAGCACTTATGCCATTTCGAATCGCCAGAATTTCCTCGAAGTTCCTTTTATATCGCAAATCACCCGTTGCCACATAGGTACGCACCATACGCGTCAGATCATCTGAGGATTGGCGCAATTCATCGACAAGTAAAATCGCTTGGTGACGCGATATATTAGCCTGACCTATATTCTTCTTTGCATCAACATAGATAAAAAACGTAGCGACTAAGCACAGAAACCCTGTCAGGCTAATCCCTAACAGTAAATTATGATGGCTCAGTGAAGATGGCAGAAACGTCATCATCACCGATCAGAATAGAAGAAAGTACGTTTTTTCATAGGTATGAAACACTGATGGCTGAATGAACTATCAAAATCATATGTAACTTAACTGATAATTCATTCCAGTTCTATTAGCACGAGAAACCACAGATTTAGTTACAAATTGGCGCCTCTAAAGAATGATACTTTAGAAAATTATTTGCTAAATTCTAAAAAGCGCTGTAAAAACCGTGCTAAAGATTAAATAGACTCAAAAGCATCCTTCTCCCTGCGGCTGCATGAAGTAGCATCCAGACACAAAAAGTATGAATTAATCGACTTGAGCAGTTCTATTGCGAAAAGTATCAGGAATAATACCAACAATGATTTACTGAATGCCGCAAAGCTTTCATAATAGCGGCTTTTCATAGATCATCTTTTCACGAGTAACCCATCAAATGGCACGAATAGTCAAATGCATCAAACTGGGGCGAGAAGCCGAAGGCCTGGATTTCCAAACTTATCCCGGCGAACTGGGCAAACGTATTTTTGACAACGTCTCCAAAGAGGCATGGCATCAATGGATCGAACACCAAACCATGCTGGTCAACGAGAATCGCTTAAATCTTTCAGATATCAAGGCGCGTAAATATTTGGCTGAACAACTGGAAGCGCATTTTTTTGGTTCGGGGGCGGAAAAACCGGTGGGATATGTTCCTCCTGAGAATTAACCTTAATTTTTGACAGTACACTTAAAATTTAGCATTGAAATTAACCTGCGAGCCTCTATCGCTCTGCGCTTCGTGGAATGATTGGTTATAAAGATTCTATTTCCTTAAGAGTTTTTCCGCTTTTGTCCTTCCACGCGGTGAGGCCATTTGCATGTCCGCCATGAATCACTGCTGCTGAACTCGGGCTAGTGAACTCTGCATCACTCGTGAACACCAAAGAATCGCCCTTTGTCTCCAATACACCTTCATCTTTTAGACGCTGTCGCATATTCTTTATCCAAGGCCATTTTTGCGATGAGGCGCGGTCGATTAGAACAGCGTGGGAATCCTTAAGTACTACAAAGCCGTTTGGTGCCAAACGGCCTTCTGCTCTGATTCCCTTGATCTCGCAGAACAGTTTCTTGTGTTCGGATTCGGCTATAGCTTTTGCTGCCGCTGGCACGAGCGGCTCTACTCCTAGAACAGGTAATAGCTGGTTTATTTTCTCCAGAAATATATCCATATCCTCTCTGTCGGATTCTGGCAATCGTGCTCCGCTACTTTGACCGTTTGTGACCATGGCTCGCCCGGGTTTGCGTGCTTGGTCTATCAGCTTTCCTTCAAGATAGCGTATGTGAGCCTTTGTTAAGTTCTCGTCTTTGCTGATAAAAAAGATGATTTGGTTCCAAAAATCTTTTTCCAAGTGAGCTTTGATTCGATCACGAATGTTCTCAGCTTCGCCGACATAGATTGCTGGTTTTCCAGACTCTGGATCAGTACCCGTTAGGAAATAAACTCCAGAACCGACTGATTTCTCACGAGAAAAAACACCTTCAAACTCACTTCCGGGACCGGCAACAGCCTTTCCAGTCCAGTTCGATAGTTCCGCAGTACGAAGCCGTTTGGGATCTCCGTGAACCAGGAATATTTTGATTGTTGCACTAGGCATGTGCGAAGATAGGAAACACTACGAAAACTTTCTGATCTGAATCCTATGATTGATAATGCAAGCCACACGATCAATCATAGGCTTATTGAATACTACTCGTTTTGACTTACTTAATAATTGCGTTTAATTCGCCTTTCGCATAGCGATTCGCCATACTTTCCAGAGAAATTGGCTTAATTTTACCAGCTTGGCCAGCACAACCAAAAGCTTCAAAACGCGCCTTACAAATGTCTTTAGCCGCAGCGGTTGCTTCTTTCAGGAATTTGCGCGGGTCAAAATTGCTTTTGTCTTTTTCCAGGCTACGGCGGATTGCGCCGGTCATGGCTAGGCGGATATCGGTGTCGATATTGACTTTGCGCACGCCATATTTAATACCTTCTTGAATTTCTTCCACCGGTACGCCGTAAGTTTCTTTCATATCACCGCCGTATTGACGGATGATATCCAGCCATTCTTGTGGCACTGAACTGGAACCATGCATCACCAGATGGGTATTGGGGATACGTTGATGGATCTCTTTGATGCGCTGAATGGCTAGAATATCGCCCGTAGGTTTACGGGTAAATTTGTAAGCGCCGTGGGAAGTTCCAATGGCAATCGCCAAGGCATCCACACCGGTTTTGCGCACAAAGTCGGCAGCTTCTTCCGGATCGGTCAGCAATTGATCATGAGACAACACACCTTCTGCGCCATGTCCATCTTCCGCTTCTCCCATGCCGGATTCCAATGAACCCAGGCAACCCAGTTCGCCTTCTACCGAAACACCAACCGAATGTGCAGTATTAACAACATCTGCTGTAACCTTGACATTGTATTCGTAGGTAGAGGGTGTTTTGGCGTCTGCTTGCAATGAGCCGTCCATCATGACGCTTGAAAAACCGCTACGGATTGCATTGACACAAACGGATGGAGAAGCGCCATGATCCTGATGCATCACAATCGGTATATGTGGATAGGTTTCAACGGCTGCCTCAATTAAATGACGTAAAAATGCTTCGCCGGCATATTTTCTCGCGCCTGCAGAACCCTGCATAATGACCGGGCTATTGCATTCATCAGCCGCCTGCATGATCGCCTGGATTTGTTCCAGATTGTTAACGTTAAAAGCAGGCAAGCCATAACCATTTTCTGCTGCGTGATCGAGTAGTTGTCTTAATGATACGAGTGCCATTTAATTCTCCTTCAAAAAATTATCTTAATAATGTGATCCTGATTTAATACAAACGCTTGTTCTTTTAAAATCTTTGATTCTTTTCACCGTTGCCATCATTATTCCAGATCGGCATTGCATGCCTGACTGCTTACGTGGCATCCATACCTTGTCGTAATTTCCATTCGCCGACTTTGATAATCTTCATTGTATTGGTGCCGCCTGACTTACCGACCGGCTCGCCGATCGTCATCACCATGATATCACCATTTCGCACGACACCACGCTGAAGCAATTCTTCTTCAGCCAGATTGAGAATAATCTCCGGATCATTCAGCCCTTCGCCGAATTCAACCGGATAAACACCCCTGAATAACGTCACTCTGCGGCGCGTTTCTTCATTGGGGCTCAGTGCAAAAATTGGTACTTTGGAACTTCTTCGCGACATCAGCAGTGCGGTCACACCACTTTGCGTTAAGGCGGCAATCGCTCGAATCTGCAATCCGCTGGCGGTAAACATAGTGGCACGGGCGATGGCTTCTTCAATGCTGGCCGGACTGGTATTTGCCATCCGCTTATCATGACTGACCAAATATTCCTTTTCGGCCTCCAGACAAACTCGCGCCATGGCTTCTACCGCTTCCACCGGATATTCACCTGCTGCCGATTCTGCCGATAGCATGACCGCATCGGTACCATCCAGCACCGCGTTAGCGACATCCGATACTTCGGCACGTGTTGGGATCGGATTAGTAATCATCGATTCCATCATCTGCGTTGCGGTCACAACTAACTTATTATTGCCGCGAGCGGAGCGAATCATTCTTTTTTGCAGGGCTGGAACAGCGGCATCTCCCACTTCAACCGCCAGATCACCGCGCGCCACCATAATCGCATCGGATGCTTCCACAATATCATCCAGCGCAAGAATGGCTTCTGAGCGTTCGATCTTCGCCATAATCATGCCTTTGCCGCCCGCCTCCTGCATCAGTGCCCGCGCCTGCCGGATATCATCACCGGAACGGACAAACGAAACGGCCAAATAATCGGCGCCCAGTAGTGCGGCCGTTTTGATATCCTCGAGATCCTTGCTCGTCAATGCAGGCGCACCCAGTCCGCCGCCTTTGCGATTGATACCTTTGTTGTTCGACAGTATCCCGCCTTGCTCCACGATACAGAATACTTGATGACCTTTCACGTGTGAAACACTCAGCACAATGCGGCCATCGTCCAGCATTAGCGTGGCGCCAGCTTCCAGGTCATTCGGCAATTCTTTATAGTCTAACCCGACCCTTTCCTGATTACCCAGTTCACAAGTAGCATCCAGAATGAACGGATCACCCACTTCAAGCCTGATTTTCCCGTGCTCAAACCTGCCAACACGGATTTTAGGGCCTTGTAAATCAGCCAGAACACCGACCGTCAGACCCGCCGCTCGCGCCAGAGAGCGGGTCAATTCTGCAAACTCAATATGCTGCTCACGCGTCCCGTGAGAGAAATTAATCCGAACAACATCCACGCCAGCCCGGATCATGCGATCCAGTATTTTTGGGTTACTACAGGCAGGGCCGAGTGTTGCTACAATTTTTGTTCTTCGAATCATTATCTCTCTTGACGATTAGTTAGCGCGTGTTTCTAATATTTCTACCGCGGGTAATTTTTTACCTTCTAAAAATTCCAGGAATGCACCACCGGCCGTTGATATATAAGATATTTTGTCATAAATATCGTATTTCTGAATCGCGGCAATAGTATCACCCCCGCCCGCCAGCGTAAAAGCGCTCGTTTCGGCAATCGCTCGGGCAATCTTCTCAGTTCCTGCACCAAACTGATCAAATTCAAATACTCCCACCGGGCCGTTCCAAACGACAGTTCCCGCACGCATGATGATATCCACCAATTCTTGTGCACTTTTAGGTCCAATATCAAAAATCATGTCGTCGTCGCTCACATTAGCCGCATCTTTCAATACCGCAGGTTCGTTGGCATCAAATTTTTTTCCCACCACCACATCGACTGCAATAGGAATCGATGCATTACGTTTAGTCATTTTATCCATCAGCACCTTGGCCGTTGGTACCAGATCATCTTCACACAATGATTTGCCAACATTTTTACCGGTTGCTTTCAGGAATGTATTGGCAATGCCGCCACCCACAACCAATTGATCAACTTTCTCAGATAACGATTCGAGTACTGTCAGTTTGGTTGAAACTTTAGAACCTCCAACAATCGCGACCATTGGTCGCGCCGGATTCAATAAAGCTTTGGTCAATGCTTCCAGTTCTTCGGTGAGCAGAATACCTGCGCAAGCCACTGGCGCATACTTGGCGATACCATGAGTTGACGCTTCAGCGCGGTGTGCGGTACCAAATGCATCCATCACAAAGACATCGCATAATTTCGCATATTTTTGTGCAGTATCTTCTGAATTTTTCTTTTCGCCTTTATTGATACGGCAATTTTCCAGCACCACCAATTCTCCATCGGCCACATCAAAACCGCCATCCACCCAATCACGGATTAAACGCACTGGCTTGTTTAAACGGCCTGCAATATTATCCGCTACTGGTTTCAGTGAATTTTCCTCTGTCCATACGCCTTCTTCAGGGCGGCCCAGATGCGATGTAACCATCACTTTGGCGCCTTGTTTAAGGCAATGATTAATCGTCGCCATCGACGCAGTGATGCGTGCATCCGAGGTTACTTTACCATCCTTCACAGGCACATTCAGATCAGCGCGTATAAATACACGTTTACCTTTCAGATCAAGGTCAACAAGTTTAATAACAGACACGGCAAGCTCCAAAATTGTCTTTAAGAAAGTATAAAGGATAGCAAGCGCTACCCTTTATGTCTTAACGAATTAAAAATTAAAGTTAGACAGCAATCAAGACTTTATTTATTCTCAACTGCATATCTTCAAATACAAAACTACTTGGCAACAGTACGAACCATCTCCAGCACTTTAGTGGAATAGCCCCATTCGTTGTCATACCATGCGACTACTTTAACAAAGCTTTTATCTAAAGCCATACCTGCTTCGGCATCAAAAATGGATGTACAGCTTTCGCCACGGAAATCGGTGGATACCACTTTCTGATCGGTATACCCCAGCACGCCCTTCATTGAACCCTCGGAAGCATCCTTCATCGCTTTACAAATTTCATCATAGGATGCGTCGTTTTCCAGCTCCACCGTCAAATCCACAACAGATACATCCGATGTTGGAACACGGAAAGCCATACCGGTCAGTTTTTTATTCAGTTCAGGAATCACAACGCCCACTGCTTTAGCAGCTCCGGTAGACGATGGAATGATATTTTCTAAAATACCGCGGCCACCGCGCCAATCTTTGTTGGATGGGCCATCTACAGTTTTTTGTGTGGCTGTTGCGGCATGAACCGTGGTCATCAGTCCGCGCTTAATGCCCCATTTATCATTTAGTACTTTGGCAATCGGTGCCAAGCAGTTCGTGGTACAGGAGGCATTGGAAATAATGCTTTCACCTTTATAAGATTTATCATTCACACCATAAACAAACATGGGTGTGTCATCTTTGGAAGGCGCTGACATAATTACTTTCTTGGCACCTGCTGCCAAATGTTTTTCACAGGTTTCCTTGGTTAGAAACAGACCAGTCGATTCAACCACAACTTCTGCGCCCACTTCATTCCATTTCAGCTCAGCCGGATCTTTAATAGCCGTCAGTCGAATTCTTTTACCATTGACGACCAATGTATTTCCATCGATCGCGATGTCGCCCTGGAAACGGCCATGCACCGAATCATGTTTTAACATATAAGCCAGATAGTCCGGCTCTAACAAATCATTAATAGCGACGATTTCGATATCAGGAAAATTCTGTACCGCAGAGCGAAATACCATACGCCCAATACGACCAAACCCATTAATACCAACCTTAATTGCCATGCTAAAACTCCTTAAATAAGAAACTTGTTGCTGCCAGGTGAATACACATACACCCAAACTGCTTTAATCATAAATTCGATTAGAGAATGTCTTTTACTGTCTTGACCACGTTCTCTACGGTAAAGCCAAAATGCTTGAATAACACATCAGCCGGTGCCGACTCACCAAAGGTGTCCATACCCACTACCGCGCCGTCCAAACCGACGTATTTACGCCAGAAATCTGTCACACCGGCTTCTATGGCAACCCGCTTAACGCCTTTTGACAAGATGCTGTCCTTGTAAGATGGTTCCTGACGATCGAATACATTCGTGCATGGCATAGAAACAACGCGTACATGAATACCCTCTTCAGCCAATGCTTTTTGCGCATTCATAGCCAAGCCCATCTCTGAGCCTGTGGCAATCAGAATAGCTTGCGCTTTCCCGTTGCCTGCTTCAGACAAGACATAGCCACCCTTATCAATCGATCTGACCGTAGCCGCATCCCGTTTCTGAAATGGTAGATTCTGACGGCTAAAAATTAATATTGAAGGACCGTCTTTACGTTCGATGGCACGCGCCCAAGAAACTGTTGACTCAACGGTATCACAAGGCCGCCATACATCCATGTTTGGGATATAACGCAACGTGGCTGTCTGTTCTACTGGCTGATGCGTCGGACCATCCTCACCCAGACCGATGGAATCATGGGTAAATACGAAGATATTGCGAATTTTCATCAATGCAGCCATGCGCAGCGCATTACGGGCATACTCAGAAAACATCAAAAATGTGGCGCCATAAGGAATCAAACCGCCATGTAACGATAATCCGTTCATCATGGCACTCATGCCAAATTCACGCACGCCATAGTAAACATAATTACCACCGTTTTTCTGGCTAATTCCCTTAGAGCCAGACCATAAAGTCAAGTTAGATCCAGCTAAATCAGCAGAACCGCCGATCAATTCAGGCAGAATTGGTGCCAAGCCTTCAATAGCGTTTTGCGAGGCTTTACGGCTGGCAATCGTCTCTGCCTTTGCGTTAACCTGATTGATAACGCTGTCAACATGGTTACGCCAGTTTGCGGGTAAATCACCTGCCATACGACGGTTAAACTCAGCCGCTTCGGCAGGATGCTTTTCTGCATACTCAGTAAATTTCTGGTTCCACTCTGTCTCAAGTCTTTGGCCTTTCGCTCTTGCGTCCCAAGCGCTATAAACCTCCTGTGGAATCTCAAAAGGTGGATGATGCCAACCTATGTGCGGACGAGTAGCCGTAATCTCTGCGTCACCCAATGCGGCGCCATGTACCGAATGGGTATTGGCCATATTTGGTGAGCCCAATCCAATGACCGTTTTGCAACAAATCATTGAAGGCTTATTGTTTACTTGCTTGGCAGCCTCAATCGCCGCTTCAATTGCCACTGGATCATGCCCGTTAACATTGGGCACAACATGCCAGCCATAAGACTCGAATCGCTTTGGCGTATCGTCGGTAAACCAGCCTTCCACATGACCATCAATGGAAATACCATTATCATCGTAAAAACAGATTAATTTGCCTAAACCCAAGGTACCTGCCAAGGAACACGCTTCGTGCGAGATGCCTTCCATCAGGCAGCCATCACCCAGAAAAACATAGGTATAGTGATCTACAATATTATAGCCAGGACGATTAAATTCAGCGGCCAGCACCTTTTCTGCCAGCGCCATACCTACTGCGTTGGTAATACCCTGACCCAATGGACCTGTTGTGGTTTCTACGCCAGGGGTATAGCCATATTCCGGATGCCCAGGTGTCTTTGAATGAAACTGCCGGAAACGCTTAATTTCTTCCATTGGCAAATCATAGCCAGTCAGATGCAATAAGGCATAGATCAACATGGATCCGTGTCCGTTGGAAAGCACAAACCGATCACGGTCGACCCACTCTGGATTGCCAGGATTATGACGCAGATGATGAATCCACAGCACCTCAGCAATTTCAGCCATACCCATCGGCATACCGGGGTGACCAGAATTGGCTTTTTGCACGGCATCCATCGCCAATGCACGAATAGCACTGGTCAAATCTTTAAATACCGGCGCGTCAAAATCCTTGAATGTACCCATCGATACTAACTCCCTTATATTTTCAACAAACAGAAATGGCCGGTCTGCATATTCATATGCTATACATCGGCGGAAAAGTTAGTATTATCTATTATTTTGCGCACAAAACCAATCCAGTAGCAGCAAAATTTTCTTACAAAATCAGTTTCCCCGCAGTTTAATTCCCAGTAATTTTATTTTACGATAAAGATGCGTGCGCTCCAATCCAGCCCTGTCAGCCACACGCGTCATATTGCCACTCTCTTGATCGATTAATCTTTCGAAGTAAGTTTTTTCAAATAAATCACGTGCTTCGCGCAGTGAAAGATCCAACGGAATTTCAGGAGCAACAGATGTAGATGCCGATTCTGGAAAAACCATTGCCTGTTGAACGGCTTCAGCCGAAATTTCATCACCGGTACATGTCAATGCCAAAGAATGCACGACACCTGTTAACTGTGTAAGATTGCCAGGCCAATCATAATTCCGTAAGCAGTTAAGCGCCGCCGTGCTGAACTGCAAGATTGATGAAGCCTCACCCGATTCAACAAAACGTGACAAAATTTGACTGGCCAAATCAGGGATATCCTCCCGATGCGCTCTCAATGCTGGAATGCCGATACTTAAACTACTCAGCACTTCGTATAATTTGGGATGATAAACGCCTTGCGCTGTTAACTCTGCCAAAGGTTGAGATGTCGCACAAACCAACCGCACGTTATATTTATCCAGCTTGCTAAACAATAACAACAAACCCTTCTGCGCCAATTTACTGATTTCACCCACATCCTTTAGAAATAACAGGCCACCACGCGCAAGTTCCAGCAAATCGAGTGGTGATTCAGCTAGCGACACCAATGTCTCTGGTTCCACCCAGGGTGTATTAGGGCGATGCATAAAACGCGCACATATTTCCGCACCAGCACCCGGCTCCCCCATCAGAAGTAAAGGCGTTTTCAGATTTGCGACTTGCTCTAATCTTTTCCTGAGATCTGTAATTAAAATGCCTTTACCCAAACTGGCGAGAGAAAGTGTTGATTGCTGCTTACTTTGCCCCCCTCGCAAAGCCTTACTGACAGTACTCAGCAACTTTTGCAGCGGTATTGGTTTCTCCAAATAACCAAATGCACCAATACGCGTCGCTTCGACCGCTGTGTCGATCGTACCATGCCCGGACATCATGATCACCGGCATCGTCAGCATTCCGTTACTGGCCCAATCTTTCAGCAGTGTAATACCATCGGTATCAGGCATCCAGATATCCAATAACACCAGATCCGGACGCGTCTGGCTTCGCCAGATTCGAGCTTGCTCAGCATTCTCTGCCAACGCCACACGATAGCCTTCATCACGCAAAATTTCAGACAGCAATTCGCGTATGCCAATTTCGTCATCAACAACAAGTATTGTATTGTTTGTTATCATTCAGAATTCTCTCCACTAACGAAATCTAATCAGCTTGTCTACAACCGTCAAATTTCACGATCATCTATGGATTCCAAGTTTTTTGGACTGACGAGTACCCGAGTATGAAAGATTTTATCCATCTTTTCTATAATCACTGATTCATTAATTTAACTTAACGCCAGTTTGTTATTTCCCGCAGAGATATTCTTTTCTACCGTCGGCAGGATAATTGAAATTTGCGCGCCATGGGGTTTAATATTTTCAATGTGGATCAGGCCTTCATGTTCTTCAACAATTTTCTTGACGATGGGCAGCCCCAATCCGGTCCCTTTCGACTTGGTCGTGACATAAGGCTCAAAAACCCGCGCCCTGATCTCGTCCGAAAAACCGCAGCCATTATCGCGCACACTCAGTTGCACACCCCCATGCACCATCTCGGTTCTTACCTCGATCACAGGTTCTGATGTATCTACCAATGCATCTTGCGCATTCTGCAACAAATTATGCAGTACCTGACGTAACTGTGCCGCATCGCCTCTGACCACAGGCAAGTCATCTGCCAATACCGGTTTGATTTGTATGTGTTTACTATTATCGGTTGTCATACTTGCTGTTTCATAAAGTGACAATACTTCTCGCACTAATCGATTAAAGTCAAGCTGACGTAATTCCAATTCAGGAACACGCGCATACTGATTGAATTCATTGACCATTCTTTTTAGCGCTTCAACCTGATTGACAATCGTCTCTGTAGAACGACGCAGTATTTTTGCATCCTCCACATCCAGTTTATTGATCAGCTTATGCTGCACCCGTTCAGCAGAGAGTTGAATCGGCGTTAACGGGTTTTTAATTTCATGCGCAAGCCGGCGCGCAACCTCACCCCAGGCAACTGCACGCTGCACTTGTAGTAAATTAGTAATATCGTCAAAAACCACCACTCCACCCCCCCCAGATATCTTGGGCAAACGTGTTCCCCGTAACAGTAAAACTTGATTATTACCATCCCCTGAACGCGTTAACTGACGCTGCCAAACACCTGTCTCTCCAGAGTTAAAACCTTCTCTGATCTCAGCAACCAAAGTATCCAGTTGCGGTTCATTACTCACACAGCCTTCAATGATTGAGCCGTCCAGACTGATCATAGGGATTTGCAGTATTTGTTCTGCGCTGCGATTTGCCTTGGATAAAACCAATTGATCGTCAAACACCAATACACCGGATGAGAGATTTGCCAGAATACTCTCCAGATGCGCACGCGCGCTCTCCACTTCCTGCTGATTGTGTTGCGCTGTCGCTTGCGCTTCCTCCAGCTGTTGCGTCATCAAATTAAAAGATTCTGTCAACACACCCAGCTCATCGCTACTCTGGACCAAGTGACGGCGGCTGTAATCGCCTTGCGCAATAGCACGCGTACCTTCCGCCAGCATGCCGAGTGGAGCGCTCAATTTTTCACTGAGCAATGAAGCAGCCGCCAATGCTGAAAACAATGATAAAAGCAATGCCAGTGTCAATGTAACGCTATACAACCGGGTTAATCCCTGACGGGACAAAGAAAGCTCCTGATAATCCCGATACCCTGCTTGCACCCGTTCGGCATCTCTTGCCAATTGCACAGGAACCGGCTGCAAAAATTGAAGCACTCGAATATCTTCCTTCAGACTCAATACATTGACAGGCGCAACCACGCGCAAATACAGACCCTTATCCGCGATGGATTCAACCACACTGTATGCTTTTTGAATTCTAATGTGTCGCAACACCATTGCGTTGGGCATTTCAGGAAATAACGCCAAGTTACTTTCACTGGAAAATGCAATTACTTTGCCATCTTGATTAAACAAAGTTGCTTCCTCAATTTGCGATTGCAGCAATAACTCATTAAGCACTAGTAACGGTTGGCTAGAAGGCTCAGATAATATCAATGCAGTCGCTTGTGCTTTCTTTTGTAATTCTCCCAGCAAGTTCTCAAGCATGGTTTGCCCTAGACTCAAACCACCTTCAAGCGCACGATCCACTTTGACATCGAACCAGGACTCAATACTCTTCTCAAGAAATTGAACCGATACGGCATACACCAAAACACCAGGAAGGATCGCCATCAATGAGAAAACCAACATCAAACGTAGCGCCAGCCTGGATCCGAACACGCCCGACTTGAGTCTGCGCCGGAATCGCCACAACAAAAATCCCACAATAACCATGAGAAACAATACAAAAACAATGTTGATACCTAGCAATAGCCGGTATTTTCTTTCAAAGAACTCAGTATTGGCACCCGCTGTTGCCAGCAAGAAAAGCATCACCGCTCCCACACCGGCACCAATAATGAGCACATATTTCATTAATGGCCTTTCATCTGGAAAGATTGTTCTGGTGTTGGCAACTTCATACGCCATTCCAGTTTATCCGAACTCAGGTCCCACTTACTGGAACCCAAAGCTTCAACCTGGAATGGTTTGGGCATACGTGTCAAATCAAGCCAGATGCGCAATGATGCGATATAGTCAACATCTTGTTTTAAATCAGATTTTGCAGTCAATGGATAATCACGCAATTGACCCAAAGCTTGCAATGCTTCAGTTAACGTGTTAAAGCTTTGTGAAAATGCTGCATGACTCAAATGATATTGACGCGTCAACGCGTAATATCGTAACCCAACTCTTAATTTACCACGCGCAACTTCGTCATAAAGCCAATACCAACGCGAGTCAACCAAACTGAACTTGGTCACAAAGTAAAGCACAATGCCTTTCTCAAGCGCTTGCTCCAAAGTAGCATTAAGAACAATCTCAGAATCAATGCTGATTTCATAACCTTGTTCAGCTGCTGCCACACTGACAGACTTTATTTGGATACCCTCTGCTTGCGCAACCGTGACCGGCAGCAATAAAATCAACAGAAAAAAAATCAAATTAGCAAGTGATAACTGTGCGCGCAACATACTTTGGCTAGTTTTTGTGCAACAATGTATAAAAGAAACCATCATGTTGAATGTCTGGTAACAGTTGTCCATTCACCATTGTTGCCCCAGAAAGCGGTAATGGACAGGCATCAGGATGATGTTTAAGAAATTTCTCTATCTGCATTGTATTTTCTTCGGCAAAGATCGAGCAAGTTACGTAAAGCAACTTACCATCCCTGTTTAAAATTTTCCACAATGCATTCAGAATAGCCTGTTGAATGGCTGCAAATTTGACCAGATCACTTTCACGCCGCAACCATTTAATATCTGGGTGTCGGCATACTACACCAGATGCAGAGCAAGGTACATCCGCCAAAATACGATCATACGGCTGACCATCCCACCATTCATCGGGATTCGAAGCATCACCGCACAGCAAACGTTCAGCCATCACATTCAAACGCGCAAGATTTTGCTGAACTTGAGCAAGCCTAGCTGAATCATTATCCAGTATCGTCAATGACACATCGGCCAATTCCAGTAGATGTGTGCTCTTACCTCCGGGCGCAGCACAAGCATCCAATACTCGCATACCGTCATGCACATCCAGAAACACCGCCGCAAGCTGCGCGCCTGCGTCTTGCACTGTTACCTGACCTTCTGCAAAACCAGGCAAATGTTCCACCATAACCGGCTGTTTCAATTGCAGAGCGCAAAACTCTAACAACTCTGTATGCATTGCCTTCTCTGCCAACAGCTTACAGTAATTTTCCACGCTGATCTTACGTTGATTAACCCGCAAAGTCATTGGAGGACGTTTATTGTCTGCCTCCAAAATGGCATGAAAGTTCTGCGGATATTGCCGACGCAATTTATCGATCCACCATTGCGGATGCGAATACCGCCCAACTTCATTTTCAGCAGCTTCCATTAGCAGGCTCTCACGCTGCCGGATAAAATTGCGCAATACCGCATTCACCAATCCCTGCATGCCTTTGCCCTGCACTAAAGATCGCGAGGCCGCAACGGCCTGATCAACCACTGTATACGGCGATGCTTTACTGTATTGCAATTGATATAAGCTGACTAACAGTAGATGATGCAGGCTCTTGTCACGTAGCGATTTCTTCAGCAACAAACCAAGAATTGCCTCCAATTGCCCATAAAATCGCAACACACCATAACTTAAATCCTGAATGGCACCTCTTTGCTGCTTTGATAACAAAGTGTCTGCGCGCCAAACTTCCTGCAATACTCCCGTCAAACTTGCGCCAGCCAACACCTTACCGATTGCAGAAGATGCAGCAAGTTGGGTTTTAATCATGCTTTGAAGTGGAATGGTTCACAGCAGAAAGATATTCACCCGGCTGCAAACTATTCCCCACCAGAAAATCTGCGCTACTCAATTTCTTGCCACCGGGTTTTTGCACTATTTCAATCAGCAGCATGCCAGAACCACAAGCTACAGTAATGCCTTCACGATCAACCACGACAATTTCCCCTGGTTTACCGATTCCCCGCCCTGCAACCACTTTTGCTTGCCAAATCTTCAGGACAACATCCCGGAAATAAGTATAGGCGCCTGGATTGGGATTAAACGTCCGCACAACACGGTCAATCTGCCCAGCACTCTGTCGCCAATCAATTTCTGCTTCAGTTTTTTTTATTTTAGCGGCATAGCAAGCCAGCATTTCATCTTGCGCGGTGGAAACAAGTTTTCCCTGTTGCAGCAACACCAGCGCCTCAACAATACTCTGCGCGCCGAGCAGGCCCAGCTTGTCGTGTAATGATTGCGTCGTATCATCCGGCGTGATCGCTAGGCTATGCTTTAATAAAATAGCGCCTGTATCCAGTCCTGCATCCATTTGCATGATAGTAATACCGGTTTCATGATCGTCCGCCAGAATAGCCCGCTGAATCGGTGCAGCCCCACGCCAGCGCGGCAATAATGAAGCGTGAATATTTAGACAACCCAAGCGAGGAATTTTTAATACAGCTTCAGGCAGAATTAATCCATAGGCCGCCACAACCATCGCATCTGCGTTTAATGCCAACAGTTGCGCTTGTATCTCGGCAGCTTTAAGCGTTAATGGCTGCAATAACGCAAGATCCTGCTGTTGGGCAAGCAGTTTGACCGTACTGGCAACCGTTTTCATTCCTCTACCGGCAGGACGATCCGGTTGGGTTAAAACCAGCACAATCTCATGATCTGCCCTGATTAAGGCATCCAATGCAGTAGCAGCAAAAGTGGGAGTTCCAGCGAAAATGATTCTCATCCTAGGTGCATCAATCTTTCATTTATCTGGATTCCATGCTATCGCATAGAAAAACCATTAATCCGGTAAGTTTCAAGGTACAAACCACGTCAATATCACATTTTCACAAAAACACAATATTTACATGGTGCTGCGCTGTTTTTTCTTTAGTCTTGCCAGTGTACGCGCCTGCTTGAGCCGCGACCAGTATTCCACAAACACTTTTCCTGCCAAGTGATCCATCTCATGCTGAATGCACACCGCCAATAGACTATTAGCATCCAGAACAAATGATTCGCCCTGAGCATTCAAAGCTCTTACAGTAATCGATTCGGCACGCTGTACTTTTCCATAGATACCTGGAACTGATAAGCAACCTTCCTCATAATCAGCTAGGCCATTACTAGCAATAATTTCAGGGTTAATCAAAGCAAGCAATTGATCCTGTGTTTCAGAAGTGTCAATAACAATCACACGCTCATGCACATCCACTTGCGTCGCTGCCAGCCCTATGCCAGGCGCAGCATACATTGTTTCAGCCAAGTCTTTTATCAGCAAGCGAATTTTGTCAGTGACTTGCGCTACGGGAGCCGCCACAGTATGTAGCCGCTCATCCGGATATTGTAATATTTTTAGAATAGCCATGAAAATTTTGTTTAGTTTAATAAACTCAATAGCGCATTTAGACCGTATCATTAGATAATCATTTCTTATGCTTTATAACCTATCATTGGGATCGTTCATGCGAAAGCCTATTATAGCTATGATTTTATGCCTAGGTCTGCTTTCTGTTACGCCAGTTAAAGCTGAGAACATTATATTGCGGGGCGATACACCCGATCAGCATGTGGTTGTACCCGGTGATACCCTGTGGGGAATTGCTTCCCGGTTTCTTAAAGACCCCTGGCGCTGGCCAGAAATCTGGGGATTCAACCGTGAACAGGTGAAGAATCCACACAAAATTTACCCCGGCGATATTGTGATACTGGAAAAAACACCCCATGGAAGCCGGTTGCGTCTTGTAGAAGATGAAGGCAGTATAAAAACAGTCAAACTTTCCCCTAAAATACGCACAGAACAATCGAGTACTGCGGCTATCCCCAGCATACCGGCTGCTGCTATCGAGCCCTTTCTAAGCCAGCCGTTAGTCATTGAGAAAGATGGTCTTGCCGATGCACCATATATACTGGGCTCCAGTGACGGCCGGGTGGTTTTAAGTACCGACAATACGATTTATATCAGTGGATTACCACAAGACAAAGGCACAACATGGCAAATCTTCCGCCCCGGCAAGGCGCTAAAAGATCCTGACAAAGAAGGCCTGATCCTTGGCTATGAAGCAACCTACCTAGGAGATGCCAAAGCGAATGTTTTTGCTGATGTCAGTACGGTCACCATCACTCGTGCTACGGAAGAGATTCTCAAAGGCGACCGCCTGGTTCCTGCCCCGGATACCCTATTTAATAACTACGCGCCCCATGCGCCGGATTCTTCAATCAACGGACGAATCATTTCTGTCTACGGCGGCGTCACTGAAATTGGCAAAGGCGACATTGTCACGCTGAATAAAGGCGAATTGGATGGCTTGGAAATGGGCCATGTGCTCGCTATCTATCGAAAAAGCCAGGCTAAATCCCTCAAGGGAGAAATGGTACAATTACCGGATGAAAGAACCGGATTGGTATTTATATTTCGTATTTTCGATAAAATATCCTATGCACTGGTCGTACAAAGCACACACTCCATAAAAATACTGGATGCCGTTAAAACGCCCTAAAATTAATGCCGCACATTCATGAAACATGCACCGGATATTGAATCATGGCTGAATCTTAATCTCATTGACGGCCTGGGCGGCGAATCTGTCCGCCGGCTTCTAATTGCTTTTGGCAGTCCTACGGCAATATCTTCAACACATATCACCGCGCTCGAACGCATTGTAAAGAACCCAATTGCCAAACGTATTAAGCAAGGCGCTGATCGTAATAAAATTTCTGGTGTGCTTAAATGGCTGGAAGACCCCGCCAATGCCATCATCACTTTGGCCGATTCGGATTACCCAACGCAGCTACTTAACATTGCCGCCCCCCCTCCGTTACTTTATTTCAAAGGGCAGCGGGAACTCTTGCGGAAACCCGCGTTGGCGGTCGTTGGTAGCCGCAACGCCACACCACAAGGTCTATCCAATGCAGAGGCTTTTTCTGAAGCGGCCAGCAATGCCGGATTCTGCATCATCAGCGGCATGGCATTAGGTATCGACACCGCTGCTCATCAAGGCGGCTTGCGCGGCGCAGCTGCCAGCATCGCTGTTGTCGGCACTGGTTTGGATATTGTTTATCCTGCTAAGAATCATCTTTTGGCACATAAACTAGCAAAAGAAGGCGCACTAATTTCCGAATTTCCTCTCGGCACACCCGCCATCGGGACGAATTTCCCGCGCAGGAACCGTATTATCAGCGGCATGAGTCAAGGTTGTCTGGTAGTAGAGGCTGCATTACAAAGCGGATCACTGATCACAGCACGCCAGGCATTAGAACAAGGACGAGAAGTAATGGCGATCCCCGGATCTATTCATTCACCGCTCTCAAAAGGCTGCCATGCGCTGATTAAGCAAGGTGCGAAACTGGTAGAAAATACACAGGATATTTTAGATGAATTAAATTATTTTCCATTAATCAGCAATAAAAATCTCGACAAAGGAAAAGAATTTACTACCGGGAAATCAACTAAAAATACCGTATTACTCAAACACCTAGGTTATGATATCGTAGATATTAATACGCTGTGCGCCCGTAGTGGCTTGACGGCTGAAGTTGTATCAGCCATGCTATTAACGCTTGAGCTTGACGGTCAGGTCAGCAGTTTGCCGGGGGGGTGTTATCAGAGAATTCAATAACATCGGATAAGATCAACCAAAGATTGCCGGTCTGTATATACAGACTTGCAACTTATTAAACTCAATTATGTTCGATATACTCGTTTATTTATTTGAAAATTATTTTGACTCAGGAAGCTATCCTGACTCTGCCACTCTGACTCGCAAACTCACCATGGCCGGATTTGCAGACGAAGATATTAACGAGACGCTGAACTGGCTTTCAGAGCTAGCACGCCATGATATCGGAAATTATCCGGCAAGCTTTGCAGAAAACGACTCTTTCCGCTGCTTTACAGAGTATGAAATAGAAAAAATTGACACTGAAGGCCGGGGATTTATTTTCTTCCTGGAGCAAGCTGGCATCATTAACCCGCTACAAAGGGAACTGTTGATTGATCGTGTGCTGGCGATGGATGAAAATTCATCCAGCCTTGAAAAAATAAAACTGATTGTTTTAACAGAATTGTGGATCCAGAACCAGCTCACTGACGATGCCGTACTTGAGAAATTGTTGATTGTTAGCGATTCTCATTACCGGCATTAAGACTAATCGTATCCTTTATCTAGTCGTAACGGATAACCGCTGGCGTGCGTATGTCCAATATACTCATCTTATATGCTTGTAATCCCTATTCATAATAAACACTCAACAGTAACAAACGTGCTTGATTTCACATCAATGATCAGCGCCTTTTTCCGGAAAATTCATGAGTAAATCGCTGATTATTGCTGAGAAGCCTTCTGTTGCAGCAGATATCGCACGGGTATTGGGTAACTTTACCAAGCACACCGATTACTTCGAAAACGACCAGTATGTCGTATCTTCGGCCGTAGGTCATTTGCTCGAACTGGCTATTCCAGAAGAATATGAAGTAAAACGCGGCAAATGGAGTTTTGCAAATCTGCCAGTTATTCCACCACACTTTGACTTGAACCCAATCGAAAAAACTTCCTCACGTTTAAAATTGCTCAGCAAGCTCATCAAACGAAAAGATGTAGATATGCTTATCAATGCATGTGATGCTGGACGGGAAGGTGAACTGATTTTTTATTATATCTTACGTCATGTCGGCACCAATAAACCGGTCAAGCGTCTTTGGCTGCAATCCATGACACCCGATGCAATCCGGGAAGGTTTTACCAAGTTATTGGACAACTCGGAAGTACAGTCGCTGGCTGAAGCTGCTGTCAGTCGCTCAGAGTCAGATTGGCTGGTCGGGATCAATGGCACGCGCGCCATGACCGCTTTTAATTCCCAAGAAGGGGGATTTCATAAGACTACAGTTGGGCGGGTACAAACACCTACATTAGCGATTCTTGTCGAACGTGAAGAAAAAATCAAAAAATTCCGCCCTCAGGATTATTGGGAAATTCATGCCACGTTTGCAGCCAGTAATGGCAACTATAATGGTAAGTGGTTTGATGAGAAATTCAGCAAAGATAAAGTCAATCTTGAATTAAAACCTGAACGGCTTTGGGAGCAGAAAAAAGCCGAGATCATTCGTGACAAATGCCAGGGAAAGTCCGGTCAAGTAAACGAAGAAAGCAAACCAAGCAAAGAAATCTGCCCATTGCTTTATGATTTAACCAGCTTACAGCGAGAAGCCAACAGTCGCTTTGGTTTTTCTGCCAAAACAACACTCGGCTTGGCTCAAGCATTATATGAAAAACATAAAGTATTAACTTACCCGCGGACAAATTCACGTGCACTACCGGAAGATTATATCACCACCGTTAAAGATACTTTGCAAAGCCTGAGAAATACGGATTATGGAAAATTTTCCCAACAGATTCTGGCTTCAAACTGGGTAATTCCAAATAAACGTATTTTCAACAACGCTAAAATCTCAGATCACTTTGCGATTATTCCAACTTCATTAAATCCGTCCAAATTAAACGAAGTCGAAGCAAAAATTTATGATCTGGTTACCAAACGTTTTTTGGCTATTTTCTTTCCCGCCACCGAATTTCTGATTACTACCCGCATTACCCGGGTTGAAAACAAACCTTTCAGAACTGAAGGTAAAGTCATGGTTAATCCGGGTTGGCAGGCGGTATATGGCAGGTCAGCCAAATTGGATGATCTGGAAGATGATACAACACTCGTCGCAATCACCCCGGGTGAATCGGTTAGCACTGAAGAAATTAACGTTATCGCTAATCAAACTCGTCCGCCCGCAAGATTTAATGAGGCGACATTACTTTCTGCCATGGAAGGTGCCGGGAAACTCGTTGAAGATGAAGAACTGCGTGCAGCTATGAGCACAAAAGGTCTGGGTACACCAGCAACACGTGCATCCATCATAGAAGGTTTGGTATTTGAGAATTATCTACAGCGTGTAGGGCGCGAGCTACACCCAACTGCCAAAGCATTCTCACTAATCACGTTATTACGTGACCTAAAGATTCCCGAACTTATTTCGCCTGAATTAACAGGTAATTGGGAATTTCAGTTACGTCAGATCGAGCAAGGTCACCTAAAACGCGCCGCGTTCATGGAGAAAATTGCCACAATGACAAGTCATATTGTGGAGCAAGCCAAAACCCATCGTGGTGAAACCATTGCAGGAGATTTTTCCTTACTTAAATCCCCCTGTCCTAAATGTGGTGGTAGCGTGCATGAAACCTATAAAAAATTCCAATGCCAGAAATGTGATTTTGCGCTCTGGAAAATTCTAGCCGGACGCCAATTTGAGGTTGATGAAATGGAGACCTTGATTACTCAACGCGAAGTAGGCCCCCTGCAAGGTTTCCGGAGCAAAATGGGACAATCATTTAATGCCATCATCAAACTAACCGACACTTTTGAAATGAAATTTGATTTTGGCAACAGCGATGAGGACCATGAAGAAGTCGATTTCAGCGATCAGAATCCTTTAGGAAAATGCCCAAAATGCAATCATGCTGTTTATGAGCATGGCCTTCAGTATGTTTGTGAGAAATCCGTCGAGGCAACCCGTACCTGCAATTTTAAAACAGGCAAAATCATCCTTACCCGCCCGATAGAACGCGAACAGATCACCAAATTGCTGGAAAGTGGAAAAACAGACCTACTCACAAAATTCATTTCCAAAAAAGGTAGACCTTTTTCAGCTTACTTGGTCAGAAATCCGGATGGGAAAATAGGCTTTGAGTTTGAGCAGAAAGCCGCCAAGAAAACAACTGAAACAAAATCTAAAACAAAGCAATCTAAAACAAAAGCTACCAACAAGACTACTTCATAGCGATAACAATCAAAGACTTATTTGATTTTATCGAGAAATCAATAACAAATCACAAATCACAGAAAAAACACCCGGGTATCGTTTGATTACCCGGATATCTTCAGTTTTTCCAATAAGCTTAAAAATTACGCCGCATAAAAATTAAGGATGTACTTAATTACTCCCCCAGCCCCCATAATAATCATGATGAGTCCTCCCACAATGGCAGTTCCCTCTAAAATGATTGAAATGAATGCCCGTGAAGTATTTTCAAATTCTTCTTCACCTAAAACATTTCTCCGTTCTTCTCTGCGATTCTTTACCCATAACTGCAACCAGATAGCCACAGGAATAGTCAGTAAAGAAAACATTAAAGCAATTTCTGCATCTTCCATTCAATCAACCTCTTATTTTGTAAAAATAGTACGAAAATCTTGCTGCATCAATTTATTCCAGCGCCAGATAGCAAACATCTCTTAACAGGCTGTTGAAAAACTATCTGTCTTGCCGTTACGGTTAGAAACAAACCCAGAGGCTCATTTATCATGCATAAATGCGCTTTTCCGCTTGTCTTTCCATGCAGCAGCTGCCCTCGAACACGTTTTTCAACAACCTGTTAAAAGCGCTTCAAGCTAGCAATATATTCTAAGCTAGAAATTTACTGCAATAGATTACCCTAAACAAGATAGTTAAATAAAGATTTTTCCAAATTTAACGAATCAACTCAGGAAATTCCAGCTGAATACGGCGGCCCTTTAAGATCAATAAAATTACGCTCTGAGTGTTTTTATGGGATATCATCTAGCAATTTTTACTACTGCATACATCATGGAATGGCTTGATCTCCCGTTTGCCAAAAATGCTCAGGGTATTGTACAACTGCCTGGATCAAAGAGTATCTCCAATCGAATTCTCCTGCTTGCTGCATTGGCCGAAGGTGCCACACAGATTCATGATTTATTAGCTTCTGATGATACAGCACGTATGCTGGATGCGCTTATCAAACTAGGTGTTTCAATAACAAAAACCGGTATAAACGATTACTGCATCATCGGAGAAAATGGAAAATTCCCAGTGACAGAAGCTGATTTATTTCTCGGTAATGCCGGCACTGCATTTCGGCCTTTAGTTGCGGTACTGTCTTTAATGCAGGGGCATTACCGGTTATCCGGCGTGCCGCGCATGCATGAACGGCCCATTGCAGACCTAGTTGATGCATTACGCCAATTCGGTGCAAGTATCACTTACTTGGGCAATCCCGGCTTTCCCCCTCTGGAAATCAAACCAGCCGATTCACGTATTAAAGGCGACACCATTTCTGTTACCGTAAAAGGCGATGTTTCCAGTCAGTTTCTAACTGGATTGCTGATGGCGCTGCCACTCAGCGGAAAAGATTCCTTCATCAATGTTTCCGGCACCTTAATCTCGCAACCCTATGTCGAATTAACGCTCGCGCAAATGCAACATTTTGGTGTGCGAGTCGAACACATTAACTGGCAGAAATTTATGATACCGGCACAACAGAATTATTGTAGCCCAGGTCATATCAGCATTGAAGGTGATGCATCCTCAGCCTCCTATTTTCTGGCGGCAGGCGCGATCGGGCATGGCCCGGTACGTGTCCAGGGAGTCGGACGAGATAGTGCACAAGGCGATATCCATTTCGCTGCCGCATTGGAAATGATGGGAGCACGCCTATCTATGGGGGAAAACTGGATCGAAGCAAGCGGCGCGGAAGCCAATCATTCCGGAAAATTTCTGCATGGCATCGATCTGGATTGCAATCATATTCCAGACGCCGCCATGACGCTTGCAGTTACCGCATTATTCGCAGAAGGTATCACCACGCTCCGCAATATTGCCAGTTGGCGCCTGAAAGAAACAGATCGCCTTGCAGCCATGTCGAATGAGTTGCGCAAATTAGGCGCGACTGTTGAAGAAGGTGTGGATTACTTGCGCATCACTCCCCCTGTTAATGGCTTACACTCACATGCAACAATTGATACCTATGATGACCATCGCATGGCCATGTGCTTTGCACTGGCATCTCTGGGAGCACCGGTTCGCATCAACGACCCCAGTTGTGTTGCAAAAACATTTCCAGATTATTTTGAAATTTTTTCACAAATCGCCCATCCTGAATAACCCAATGACAAGACTGTTTAATGGATACACATAAAATTCCCGTCATTACGATTGATGGCCCATCCGCATCCGGCAAAGGCACCATTGCCCAATTGGTCGCCAAAAAACTCGGATTCCATTATCTCGACAGTGGCGCGCTATATCGCCTGGTTGCATTGAAAGCAATGCGATCCCATGCTGACATTCACAATACAGATCAACTCGCCGAGATCGCCAGAAACTTGAATGTGGTTTTTAAGAATGAAGATATTTATTTAGATGGCACTATCGTTACTGACGATATACGGGCAGAACAATGCGGCATCTTGGCTTCACAAATAGCCACCCATCCACAGGTTCGTGAAGCACTGACCGAGCGTCAGCGCGCATTCTGCCAACCGCCCGGATTGGTTACGGATGGACGTGACATGGGATCCGTTATCTTTCCCAATGCCGCTCTCAAAATATTTTTAACTGCTAGCGCGGAAGTTCGTGCACAAAGGCGATATAAGCAGTTGATAGAGAAAGGAATGAGTGATAATATCGCCGACTTATTGCAGGATATCCAGAAACGTGACGAACGCGATAGCAATCGCAGCATCGCGCCCTTGCGACAGGGCACTGATGCACAACTGCTTGATACGACTTCACTAACCATATCCCAGGCACAAGATGCTGTTCTCTCCTGGTATAATGAAATCTATGCAAAAAACCCGCGTTTGGATATGAAATAACCTCATTTTTCTTTGCACCTGATCTACAAAAAGAAAAATAAATTGATTATTCAAACCTTTTATTAACCAACCCAATCCGGCGGGCTGTTAATCCAGCCGGATTGATAAACCAGGTATTTTTTACAATGACTACAGCTTCCACTGCACCCCAGAAATCCCCCGAAAGTTTTGCCGCACTTTTTGAAGAAAGTCTTACACGTCAGGAAATGCGGACTGGCGAAGTAATCACCGCCGAAGTTGTCCGTGTTGATTACAATATCGTTGTTGTCAACGCTGGCCTTAAATCAGAAAGTTACATTCCTATCGAAGAATTTAAAAATGATCGCGGTGAAATCGAAGTTAAGCCGGGTGACTTTATCAGTGTTGCCATTGAATCTTTAGAAGACGGTTATGGAGAAACGCACCTCTCACGTGATAAAGCTAAACGTCTGACCGCCTGGCATGATCTGGAAGAAGCAATGGAAAGCGGTAAGATAGTAACCGGTATGGTCAATGGTAAAGTGAAAGGCGGCTTGACTGCGATGATCAATGGCATTCGTGCGTTTTTGCCCGGTTCGCTAGTGGATATCCGTCCCGTCAAGGACACCACACCTTATGAAAATAAGGAAATGGAATTTAAAGTCATCAAACTTGATCGCAAGCGTAATAATGTTGTGGTATCACGCCGCGCAGTACTGGAAGCGACACAAGGTGCAGACCGTGAAACCTTATTGTCCAACCTGCAGGAAGGTTCGGTTGTCCAAGGTGTAGTCAAAAATATTACTGATTATGGTGCATTCGTTGATCTGGGCGGAATTGATGGACTACTTCACATTACTGACTTAGCATGGCGTCGCGTTAAGCATCCATCCGAAGTGGTCAATATCGGCGATGAAGTCACCGCCAAAGTACTCAAGTTCGATCAGGAAAAGAATCGTGTTTCTTTAGGTATGAAGCAACTCAGTGAAGATCCATGGGTCGGTCTGTCACGGCGTTATCCAGCACGCACCCGTCTGTTTGGCAAGGTAACCAATTTAACCGATTACGGCGCTTTTATCGAAATTGAACAAGGCATAGAAGGCTTGGTACATGTATCAGAAATGGATTGGACCAACAAAAACGTTTATCCATCTAAGATTGTGCAACTGGGCGACGAAGTCGAAGTAATGATTCTTGAAATTGATGAAGAGCGCCGCCGCATCTCACTGGGTATGAAACAATGCCAAACCAACCCATGGGAAGAATTTGCCGCAAATCGTGAGAAAGGCGATAAAGTCCGTGGCCAGATTAAATCCATTACAGACTTCGGTGTGTTCATCGGATTACCCGGCAATATCGACGGTCTTGTACATTTATCCGATTTATCTTGGAATCACCCCGGTGAAGAAGCCGTGCTTAATTATAAGAAAGGTGATGAGGTAGAAGCAATCATTCTATCCATCGACGTGGAACGTGAACGTATTTCACTGGGTATCAAGCAGATGGAAGGTGATCCTTTCACCAGCTTTGTCGCAGAGCACGATAAGAATAGCATTATTGAAGGCACTGTGAAGTCTATTGACGCCAAAGGCGCTGTGATAGCATTGACCAATGAGGTGGAAGGTTATTTGCGCGCATCTGAAGTTTCACGTGATCGCGTAGAAGACATACGCACGCACTTGAAAGAAGGCGATAAAGTCGAAACTATGATAATCAATGTGGATCGCAAAAATCGCACTATTAATCTTTCGATTAAGGCGAAAGATAAATCAGACGAATCCAGTGCCATGCAAAAAATTAAAGCACCTGTTGTCAACGCTGGAACAACCAGTTTGGGAGCTTTACTGAAAGCTAAAATGGATAGTAAGAACACAGAGCAATAAGGAAAATTCATGACAAAATCTGAATTAATTACTCGACTAGGTGCACGCTTCCCGCAATTAGTCACCAAAGATGCAGAGCTCTCAGTCAAGACAATTATCGACGCAATGGCAAAAAGCCTAGCTCAAGGCCAACGTATAGAAATACGCGGTTTTGGTAGTTTTGACTTAAATTATAGACCGCCGCGTATTGGCCGAAATCCGAAATCAGGTGAAAAAGTCAAAGTACCTGAGAAATATGTTCCGCATTTTAAAGCCGGAAAAGAAATGCGTGAGCGTGTTGATTATAAGGATACAAAAGGTAAATAGCAGAATCAAATGTAGAGCACTTCTAGAAATTAGAAGTGCTCACCCAATGCAACATTAACAAGAAATAATGTATTTTCGAAATAAAAGTTTGATCAGGAATACATTCTTGATAGTTATAAATTTACATTCTTAAAATTCTAAATACGGATAGTCGCATCAAATGCATAATTGACCATTCATAATTTAGTAATTTTCTATAAACCAGCTTGGTTTAAGCTTATAATTAATCACTTATTAACTCATATGGGCTAAACTCATCATGATGAACGTAATTGCTTGGCTTTTGCGCATTGTAGTCTTTGTAATTCTTGCTGTATTTGCTTCAAAAAACTTACAACCAATAGAATTACATTATTATTTTGACAAATCAGTTGAACTTCCTTTAAGCGTAGCGCTTCTGATTTTCTTCGCACTGGGCACGCTTATCGCCCTTATCTTTGTGCGATGCCGTTGTTTCTCGCATAAATAAATTCCTCCCATGCATGACCCGCGCATCATAGTCGCACTTGATTTTTCCAGTGCTGAAGATGCGTTGAGGCTAGCTGGAAGACTTGAACCCCGCTTATGCCGCTTAAAAGTGGGCAAAGAACTTTTCACAGCAGCCGGACCGAATCTGGTAGAAAAGCTTATGCTGAAAGGCTTCGACATCTTTCTTGATCTCAAATTTCACGATATTCCCAATACCGTTGCCAATGCCTGCAAAGCAGCCGCTCATTTAGGCGTTTGGATGATTAATGTCCATGCGTTGGGCGGGCGAAAAATGTTAATGGCGGCACGTGAGGCTATTGCGCAAGGATCAACCAAACTGATCGCGGTCACTTTACTCACCAGTATGGATCAGAATGATCTCGCGGAGATCGGATTACAAGGCAATCCTGAGCAAATTGTGGAGCGCCTAGCACGATTAGCCAAAGACTGCGCTATAGATGGTGTGGTTTGTTCCGCATTGGAAGCGGCCAATCTACGACAACAAATAGGGAAAGATTTTTTCCTAGTTACACCCGGTATACGCCCATTCAATAATCAAGCAGACGATCAAAAAAGAATTACAACCCCCTTACAGGCCATCCAGAATGGCGCCGACTATTTGGTTATCGGTCGGCCAATAACTCAGGCCAATGATCCGCTTTTAATGTGTCAACAATTAAACTCAGAAATTCTCAATGACCTAATCTGATTCAATCTAGAAATCACCAGATAATGATCTTCTTTGATCTGCAATATAAAAACTGCATCCATATCTATTTGAGCCTACTCGCGGCAAATAGAGTGCATCAATTTTTTCATTTTCCACTTCACCATAGCGTTAATTGAAATTCACCCCGAAAGATCGAGTATTGTTGTTAGGATATTTTGCGCAAACATAAGCTAGACATGAGAATACATCAACACTGTTTTAGCTTACTGCGCAATATCACAATAAAGTGTAATCAGTGTGTCTTCGAGCATACGTGCAAATTCAACAGTGTTACACAGAGTAGCTATTTTCATGCGTGAGCGCAGAGTAACTCGAAAGATTTGTAACCGTTCCAGATCATTAGCTAAAGCTACCGCAATACGCACGTAATCATCAGCATCCGCTGCGGCTAATTCCGGCAGGCCAATAGCGGAGAGAAAAGCAAATGTCTGCCTGCTTACTACCCGACTTTGCGGCCAGGTCACCACTGGCACACCCATCCAGAGCGCCTCACAACTGGTCAAACCACCTGTGAATGGAAACGGATCCAACGCAATGTCGATTCCGGTGTATTCCTCAAGCAGATCGGCATGAAAAGAAGGACCACGTAACTCGATGCGCTCCGCACAAATACCATGTTTGGCAAACACCTCGCGCACAGATTGCTTCAATGTTACATCATTGAAAGTACGCCATTTAAGAATAAGGCGTGAATCGGGTACGGCATTCAATATGCGGGCCCAAACCTCGAATACGCCAGAATTATACTTTCCGGTATTGTTGAAGCTGCCAAATGTTATGTAGTTATGACTTAAAACTGGCATGGGTGAAACGGTAGGCATCCACGGAACCGGTTATAACAAAAACGTCCTCCCGGAAGATGAATAACCGGTTCGACAAATTGAGCTTCAGTACCGGGTGGCGCATGCCATTTATCCAAAAAAACAGCATCAAAATACTTTAGCCCAGTAGTCGCAAAGTAGCCCAGCCAAGAAACTTGCACCGATGCCGGACGATAGGCAAATACCGTGAGACGCGAACCAGCTGTATGGCCGGAAAGATCAACCAGCACATCAATCTTATCCTGCTGAATCAACGTAGCTAGTGCAGCATCATCTAATCTTGCAACATCACGAAATTGACAAGTAGCACGAATCGCCTCAGTCACCCAATCATTTACTTGACCGGCACTGTACGCGAAAATGGCTGCTCGTAGCGGATCATGGGCTTTAAGCACATCTTTTACAAAAAGTCCGACTGTGTGCTGGCAAAAATCGGCAGAAACGTATCCAATGCGTAGGGGTCTCTCATTTTGTAAAGGATGAGGCTGCGGACGGGATCGATGGCCGCCAGCCTGAACAATCGCCCACCGTCCCCATTCTTCGGCTTGCGCAAGCCGCTCGGTATTCGATACCAGAGGATCATATTCCAGGCCAACCAAAGCATTACGCCTAATCATAGGATGATTGGGGAAACGTTCTAGCAATGCTGTATAAAGAAGGCGTGATTCGTCATGACTACCTGCGTCACGAGCCAGGTTTGCGAGATTCATGACTGCACGGGAATCATTGGGAGCAAGTATTCGAACGCGCTCGAAACATTCTCGAGCGCTACTGAGAAAACCAAAATTGGAAAGCAGCACTCCGGTATCCAGCAACACATTGGGATTGTTTCGATGCGTATCAACCACCTCCTGGCACGCTGCCAGCATATCAGGGATATGACCCGATTGAGCGTAGGTTATGGCCCGTTGCAATACCGCAGATTGGTTAGTCATTTTTTTCTGTAGTCAAGCCACAAGGCCCACAAGGCAACAGAAACATTTTCCAATGAAAAGCTGGAAAAATTGCATTTCTTCCTGTCCCTTGCCTCTTTTCGCCTCTTCATGCCAGTTTGTTCACGCCGGGAAATGTTTCACAGCTAGCGTGCGGAGTTCCTCTTGGTTCAACGGCGACTTGCTTGCGATCGCCCAAAGATCAAAAAATGGTGCACCGCGATTAGCGGCAATTAAAGATGCAAACCCGAAAGTTCTTAAGGTTCCTATCAAAACCTTTTTGGTAAAACCACAGCGGTGTGCCATGTAAAGATTACCCCGTTCCATTGAAGCACGATGCCCATAGAGAATATCGATCGGAGCAATGGGTCCCGCAGGCGAGGTATATGCCGGATCAGTTAACTTGTCTTCCGCCACCAACGCGCAAACAGACTGTAAGTCAGGGCAAGTGATCACCAAAAATCCTTCCGGCTTTAATACACGGATAAACTCTTTCAGCGCTAAGGGCACTTCATGTGGATATAAATGCTCGATGTTATGGCTAGAAAATATCGCATCCGCTGTTTCATTGGCTACGGCGGACATGTCAGTCATCGTGCCCACTATGTCAGGATTCGTTGATTCATTGATATCCAGCCGTAATTCCTGCCAGGAATCAGTATTGAATTCCCGTGTTGTTCGGTCTTTCCTGTTCGAGCCACACCCCACATGTAAAAAAACATTTTTCATCTCGTCTCCATTTTCTCTATTTGTTTCTGGACGCCTTGAATCCCACATTGTTCGAAGTGCCGCTTCCAGATTCCGAGCAAAGCGATTTGCATCAAAAAGTGGCGATGATTTTACTTGTCCTCTCAAGCGCTTACGTAGCGCAGATAGATGGGATAATTTCTGCGAAAAGGCCACAGCTTTGGCAACATACTCATCAGCGTTAGTCGCCACCCATTCTGGCAACCCAGCTGCTGTTAGTAAGCTAGCGCCCTGTCTTGCAAGCATTGTTTCTCCCGCTAGAGTCAACGTTGGCACACCCATCCACAGCGCCTCGCAAGTCGTCGTCCCACCGGGATATGGAAAAGTATCCAAGACAAAATCCACCTCGGCATGCGCAGCCAAATATTCGGATCGAGAAACATGACCCAGTAAAGACACTCGTTCTTGAGCTATACCAAACTGCGCCAGCCGGTTTCTCAACTGTTCTCTTGTCTTCTGACAGCCCATTTGCTTGTTCTGCAACCGCAACCGCGTCTGCGGCAGCGCATTCATTATCTGGCTCCATAAGCTTAATACGTCATCGCCGAGCTTCGATAATGTTTGGAAGCAGCCAAAGGTAATATAACCATTTCTCTCAGCTGGCAGTCCGCTAACTGCGACGCGGTCACCCTCTGTTGGCGGCGTAAAGCACAGCCTGGTATCAGGCAAGTAACAAATTTCTTCAGTGAATGCGGAACGACTTGAATCGGGTACAGAAACTGGATCAGCTAACAAATAATCCATACCCGGCAGTCCTGTCGAAGCGAAGTAACCCAACCAACTGACTTGCACCGGAGCAGGCTTCCAAGCAAATAGTGGTAGTCGATTAAATGCGGTATGCCCCGCCAAATCGATCAATAGTTCAATTCCATCTTCGCGTATCTTGCGCGCAGCCTCTTCATCACTCATTCGGGCTATCAAGTTCCAGGCGCTAAAATATGGTTTGATTCTTGCCGTCAGATCATCTTCCTGATTTTTTGTTGAATACACCACTAGCTCGAACTGTTCCCGGTTAAGATGACCAAGGATGCTCTCAATGAAATACCCAACAGGGTGCGACTTCAAATCGCCTGATACCAGGCCAATGCGGAGGCGTTGTATCGTACTGTTCTTGTTATATGTTACCCAGCTTCTAAAGGGCCTTGCTAGAGCCAGCGCCTTTTCCCCGTAACGCCGTGCTTCGATCAAATATTCTGATTGCGCACAGTCTGGCTCTGAACTGAGCGCATAAAGCAGATTACTATGTGCGTCAAAATACTCAGGCTTTAACTTCAGTGCCTGCCTGTAATAGGTAATCGCTTCATTGAGTTGACTTTGATGCTTGTAGACATTACCCAGATTGTTATAAATATCGGCATTGTCTGGATTCAGTGCCAATGCACTTTTTAGGTGAACTTCTGCGTCACTCAATTCTCCTTGTGCTTGCAAAACATTACCTAAATTATTGTGCGCATCTGAGTAGTCCGGCCTAATGGCTAACGCTTGCAAATAAACACAACGCGCTTCGTCCAACCTTCCTTGCATCTGCAATGCATTACCTAAATTATAGTAAGCCTCCGTAAGACTCTCACTGTTCTTGATCGCTTGGCGATAAGCAGTTATCGCTTTTTCAATTTTTCCTTGATCGGCAAAAACGCTGCCTAAGTTGCAATAAGCTTCCGCACTGTCTGGCTTGTAAGATAGTATTTTCTGATATATCTCTATTGCGTTTGGAAAATTCCCTTTTTTGTGCAGCAAGACCCCAAGATTAATCTGCGCGTCTGTATAGTCGGGTTTAATGTTAATCGCTTGTTGAAGATGCGCAATGGCTTCATTGGAATGTCCCAAATGATCAAGCACATTTCCAAAATTATAATGCTGCTCTGCAATACCGGGCTTTAATTCAATCGCTCGCCGAAAATGTACGACCGACTCTTCTAAATTTCCTTGTTCCTTGTTTGCTATGGCAAGATTATAATGTGCCTCGGCATAGTCTGACTTATAAATAAGCGCTTGCCGGTAAGACAATATCGCTTGACCCAATTGCCCCATTTCTCTCTGGATATTTCCCAGATTGTTATACGCACCAACCAAATCAGGTTTAAGTGCAATTGCCCGATTTATCAGATTGACTGCGGCCTGATTTCTTCCAGTCTGATACGAAAGTACGCCAAGTAGGTGTAATGCATCTGGATTTTCTGGCTCTTTCTTTAGAATTTTTTGATAAATCGCTTCAGCTTGAGACCATCGCCCTTCTTGGTGATGTACAACTGCTTCAACTATTCCCTGTTTTCTCGCCATATCACACCATCTAAATATATTTTTCTATTATCAGGCTTCTGCAAATTCCATATTTTTTATTTTATTCTTTTTCACTATAGAATAAAAAAGCCCCACGGCTTTTAAGCAGTGGGGCTTTTTTATAACCTGAATCATCAAGCAACATCTCCGTGCAGGAGATGTTGCTTGTGCACACCTAACCTACAAGCGTTGAAAGCAACAGATCACCAGTAACAATGGTGAATTCACCAGTTGCAGAAGCGGTAGCCGCAAGACCAGTCAGTTGAACACCAAATTCACCATTTTCAATGATCTTGTCACCATCGGTATCTTGATATATGTAAGTGATACCACCTGCACCAGTATTGTACACGTAGAAATCAAATGCATTGGTGACAGTGGTTGTACCAAATGTTGGCGCACTGCTAGAGAATGTCACTGCTGTCGCGCTTTCGACTGTATCAAAAGTAATGACATGACCATCTGCTGCTGCCGCTGCGGCAACAAAGTCAATACTAGTGATCGCATCCATCGTTGCAGCAACAAAACCTGTGCCCGTTACGGATGAATCAATCACTGAATCACCCGCTGCGTACGTCAATGTTATCACCTCGCGAGCAGCATTACCTTGACCCGTTGCTACCAAACTATCGCCACCAGCACCCAATGTAATCGAATCACCAGATGAACCGGCGGTCTTGGCTGTCAAGGTAACCACATCACGGCCAGCCCCTGTACTAATAACATTGCCACCCACCACACTATCGGTAACGGTATCAATACCCGAACCGCCAGTAAAGGCTATGGCATTGGTTGTTGCGCCAGCAAAATTAAAGGTTGAAGCAGCCGTCAAACCAGAGAAGTTAATCGACTCATTTGCCGTAGCAACGTGCACCAAGGTAGTAATCGAAACATCACCGCCTCCGGTAGCGGTCAAACTTGTAAGACCGGTAACATTGGCCATTGTTGCCCAAGTGACGTCATCCGTTGCGGTCAGATTGATTGTTTCAACACCGGCAAGTGTCAGACCACCCGTACCCCAAGCAGCTTCTGATCCTGTCGTGTCGCCATCGGACACCGTAATACTCAAGGTATTCAAAGTACCAACTGTCGTCGAACCTTTCACACCCAGCGTCATCGCACCAGCACCTGCGCGAACCGTTACGTTAGCCGCTTGCGTGGCTGACATATCGGTCACCGACGTTCCATTAGCTGCGTCAGTGATTAGGACTGAACCGATTGTGGAACCGGTAACCAGATCCATATCAATGGCTACAGCTGCTGCCGCATCATTGGAATGCAGAACTTCAAAGCCTTTGTAAATCGCACCTTCTGCAGTCGTATCGATATGCGCAGAGGCTGCCAGAACCAGTGTATCTCCCGTACCAGCACCCGCATCGACGGAACCCGTTTGTGCACTGGTTGAAGTTGTAATGGTATCATTACCTGCACCGCCTACAAAGGTAGCAGCAACAGTCGCAGAAAGGGTCGCAGATACGCCGCCAGCTGTTAAAGTTGATGCGTTAACAGAAGTGAAATCTGTATCCAGTGTACCCAAAACAACAGCAGAACGGGCAGCCGCAGTAGTAGTAGCCGCCACATCAGTAGCAGCACCCGAAATAGTCAGAGAAGCAGCAACAGCTACCGTATTCGCTACCGTCAAACCGGTCGTCGTCAGTGCTTTTTCTGCAGCAATCGTTACTGCCGTCACAACAGCACTATTCGTTGAAATTGCACCAGCAACATTGTCTGCACCGCTAGATCCAATCGCTACAGTCGTAAGACCTGCACCATTCAGTGCAATAGCACTGGCAGTCACGCCGCCTTTCAGATTCAGTGCACCTGATGTAACGGTGGCGCCATAGGCAGCAGTCGTATCCGCATTGGTCAAAGTCCCATTACCCAACACATTGACTGATGTACCAACAGCCATCGCGGTAATTTGCACATTCGAAGTCGAGCGATCATTATTGAATGTAGTCAGACCTGAAAAGTTAGTAGCTGTCACAACAATATCATCAGCCGCAACCGCATCAGCTGCACGAAGCGTCAGAACTTCAAAGCCAGAAACTGACGCAACAGTCAGTGGATCATTGTCCGTATAGTCAAGCGCGGTAAGACTCAGTGTATCTGTACCGGCACCACCAGAAATCGTATCGGTCAAGTTAAAGGTATTGCTTGCGGCGGTGGCACTAATCTGACCGTTGAATGTATCGTCAGCACTCGTACCAGCAAAAGTCGAACCTGAATCTGAACCAGAAGTCAGCGTAAATGATTTTCCTGCCACTGCGCCTACATCTTTCAAAATTTGCGCCACATCTGCGTCAGTGTAAGCGTGGTCACCCTTGACGCTACCCACGATAGTCTGCAATGTAGCCAGATCAGAAGAAGAAGATGTCAAAGAATACGCATCAGCAACCAATGCTTTGTTCGCCAGCAATGTAGCAGCTGTCTCAAATCCTGCGGTAACTGTTGCAGGTGATACTGGTGATAAAAAAGTCACTGCATCAAAAACAATTTTACCAAACCCAACATGATTAGTAATTTGGGTTGTAAAGTACTCTTTAGCTAGAGAACCTGCGCTTGCTGGATCGCTATCAGCTACCATACCAAAGTTATTCATTAAAACATTAACTTGATCATCTACTGTAACTTTTCCTGACATAATACCGTTGGTGAATAATGTGTTAGCAGCCAATGCGTCAGCTAATTGGCTAGTGGTCATTCCACCGTCAACCAGATTTGCCAACTCAGTTAGATTGCTACCACCCGGTGCTGCATTGAACAAACCCGCAACAATTTTCAGAATTTCAGTTTTCTGTGTACTCGTTATAGCCATGGGAGCTCCCTTGATAAAAAATTAAAAATAGTTACGAAAGTAAATTACTTGCAAGTTTTTCACTTTTCACTTTGTCTCTATGCAGCTTCTATGCAGCCAACAATCCATCTAGCAGAAGATACCACAAAAGCCAAGTTAAAGTACATTCTGCCGAAAACAAAACCGCTTTGCAAGTATGCGACTGAAGTTTACATTGAGTATGTTGCATATTTACAACATTGTAACAGCATCTGTTCACGCTAAAACTTTAAAAAGGCGAACAAGAATGTGCCTTTTTATAACAATAGATAATTACTTCTACCTATTAATGCAGCATACGCAATTCGATGGTTGATACTGTGTGACTATAATCACATATTTTCTTTAATCATTTCGCGTGCAATGCGGTTAGCTTTGTACTTGCCACAGTTGGCTTGCAGGAGCCTATCTATTTTCCATTGTTATTTTCCGCTTAAAATCTGCGATAATGCTTCACTCAATGCCCAATATCCAATTTCTTGCATCTGTTCAACATTACCTTTATAGATAACTTTCTAAGCCTTTGGCAACACTTCCCGCTTATCTTGCAAATGATCAAACGGGAAGTGATTGGCCGCTACAGAGGTTCATTTCTGGGATTATTATGGACATTTGTCAATCCCATTTTGATGCTAGCCATCTATACATTTGTTTTCGGTGTAGTATTTAAAGTACGCTTAGATCCACAGAACACAGATATATACGATGATAAATTTGCCTTTGCATTATTATTATTTACCGGATTGATTCTGTTTAATTTATTCTCCGAATGCCTTTCCCGCGCGCCTGGATTGGTACTTGCGAATGTCAATTACGTCAAAAAAGTTATTTTCCCGTTGGAAATCTTGCCGCTGGTTTCTTTAGGCTCCGCGTTGTTTCATGCCGGAATTAGTTTCTTGGTGTTATTTACTTTTATGCTGGTTATTGATCATCCCATTCATTGGACACTCATTTGTTTGCCAGTCATCGTGCTGCCGCTGCTTTTGCTCATCATGGGATTGTCCTGGATGCTTGCTTCAATCGGGGTTTATGTGCGTGACATTGGGCAATTTATTGGCTTGATCTTGACCATGCTACTGTTTATGAGTCCAATTTTTTATCCTGCTTCTGCATTGCCGGAATCTGTTCGTGATTATCTATTTCTCAACCCCCTATCTTTTGTCATAGAACAAGCACGGGCAGTAACCTTATATGGCCAACTCCCAGACTGGAACGGCTTAATTATCTATTATATGCTTGCTTCAATCGTTGCCTGGGCGGGCTTGATGTGGTTTATGAAAACACGCAAGGGATTTGCTGATGTTCTCTAATTCCGCCAACTCTGAAACAGCTATCAGCGCTTTAAAGCTATCCAAATGCTATCAGTTGTATCAGCACCCCAGGGATCGTTTAAAGCAATTCTTATGGCCGCACAGATGGTGGGGGCCACGTCAATTTTATCGTGAGTTATGGGCGCTACACGATATTGATTTAACTGTGATGCCAGGAGAAGTTGTTGGTATCGTTGGTCAAAACGGTTCCGGAAAGTCGACACTGTTGCAATTGGTTTGTGGAACCTTGACGCCCACACAGGGTGATGTACAGGTAAATGGCCGTGTTGCTGCTTTGCTGGAGTTAGGCGCCGGGTTTAATCCCGAATTTACCGGCCGCGAAAACGTTTTAATGAGTGCCGCGATCATGGGATTCAATCAATCAGAGATCGCCGATCGCATAGAGGATATTATTAATTTCTCCGGTGTCCGCGATTTCATCGACCAACCGGTCAAAACTTATTCCAGTGGTATGTATGTACGTCTGGCATTTTCCGTTGCGATTAATGTTGCCCCGGATATTCTGGTTATTGATGAAGCGCTATCAGTCGGCGATGGCGCCTTCGCTCGCAAATCATTTGACCGCATCATGCACATGCGCGATGCGGGAAAAACAATTCTGTTTTGCTCACACTCGCTGTTTCAGGTTGAATCTTTATGCAGCCGAGCTATCTGGATAAATCAGGGAAAAATTATTTTAGATGGGGAATCAGCGCAAGTGGTTTCCGCTTACCAGACATTTCTGGATCAAAGCATGACACATTCAATCCCTGAGACATCTAGTATCCATAACGATGATCCTGGATTTAGCAGGAATCATACATCGGGTAGTGCCCATCTGGAAAAAGTCAAACTACTGGCGGATGGGATTAACACGCAGCATGCTATCATCACAAGCAGTCAATCCGGTATCAAGTTATGGATCACCTTTGCTTCGGATCCCTCATTGCCTTGCCCCAATGTGGGAATAACAATACAAGCAAAAGATGGCCGTACGATCACCAGTGCGGCAACATGGGAAGACCAGTTTAGTGTGCGGCGCAATTTCGAAGGATATGGACAGATTTGTCTTAGACTGGACCACATACCGTTGCTCAAGGGTGAGTATCAGATCAGTGTATATTTACTCTGTGAGCGCGGCATACATCTCTATGATGCAGCAGAAAGTGTGGCAGCCTTGCAGGTAAAACAAACAGGCCGTTTGCAGGGATATTTTTCAATTCCTCATCAGTGGGAAAATACCCATATTAGTACCCATAATGACCAAGACAGCTAATCACAATTTGGCGCAAGATTCTCGACGCTATCGGCAAACCGGTCATATCGCTTCGATTGCCACATCATCACCCTCTCCTTTCAAAGATCTTACTTTCCCATTGAACGTCTATGCTCATGCCTTGCTGTTACAGGAAGGCAAAGCTACCTATCTGCATTATGGGTTGTTCCAAAATAACAAAACCAGCCTGCAGGCGGCACAGCAATTTTCTACGGATCTGTTGATAGCCAGGCTACCGCCGCCTCCTTGTCGCATTCTGGAGGTGGGCGCTGGTCTGGGTACCACTCTCTCCCTATTAAAGCAGAGCGGCTATGATGTTCATGGCATCACTCCCGATGCACAACAGGTCGCTTATATTCAAAAAAACTTGGATTCAGAAACTTCCGTAAGCTGCCATTCACTGCAAGATTTTAAAGCCCAGCCAGAAAGCTTTGATATTGTGCTATTGCAGGAACCCACACAATCAATCGAGCCATTGGTCATTTTTAATAAAGCACTCGATCTGCTCCCTCTATCCGGTGATTTAGTCATTATTGATGCATTCGCACTGAAATACGATGAAGCAGGAATGGAAGGTCTTCATCTGCTTAATGACCTGGTAGTGCTCGCAGAACGATTTGGGTTTGAACTGGTTGAACACGTGGATTTATCCACTCAGGCGGCGCCCACATTGGATTATCTATTGCAAATTACTGCAACGCACCGGCAAAACCTGATCAAAGACCTTGCTTTGACTGATGAGCAACTCACTCGATTGGATGAATCGAATCGGAACTATCACAAAAAATATGCCAGCGGGCATTATGGCTATGCCTTGTTACATTTTAGAAAGCAAACGGTGCCTAAATGGCGCTTGCAAATTCTAGAAAAGAATCAGGTCCCGGAAATGTTCGGTTTGTTTAGAAAAACATTCCATCACGACATGACGTCGGCCACGTGGCAATGGAAATACGGCTCGAATTCAGGGCATGAAGTTGGTATTTGGCGGAATAATCAATTAATCGCTCATTATGGTGGCGTTAGCCGTAAAATCCTGTTCTTTGGTCAACCTCAAACCGCTGTGCAGATTGGGGATGTAATGGTGGACACGAGTGAACGTGGCACACTTACTCGGAAAGGCCCATTTTTCCTGATGGCAGCAACCTTTTTGGAGCGCTACATCGGCTATGGGAAACCCTATCTAATCGGTTTTGGCTTCCCAAACGAGCGTGCCATGAAAGTTGCGGAACGGCTTGGGTTATATGCTAAAGTCGGGCACATGCTTGAATTCTCATGGAGTACCCGGTCACGATTCCCGCTATGGGGAACACGTCTGCACCTGATTGGCCGTGAACAAACAGACTTTGCAGCAACTGCTGCCGATCAATGCTGGCAGCATATGGCAGCAGATTTGCAAACAGCCATCATCGGTGTACGCGATTGGCAGTATCTGCAGCACCGTTACCTCGATCATCCCAATCAACAATATCAAATCATACTAGTGAGAAATCGTTTTAATCAACGTGCGCGGGGTATTCTGGTGCTGCGCTATGATCCGGAAGGCTGCGAAATCGTTGATCTTATCTCTCCGTTAGCCGAAATTCTATTGTTGATCACGCATGCCAGACGACTCGCTGACATTCATGGCGCTACACGAGTGTTTTGCCGCATTACCGAAAACTTCGCCCGCTACTTTGCAGTTGCAGGCGGCACGCAACAAACGGCAAATATTCATATACCCGCAAATGCCTGGAGCAATGGACCGTCCCCCGAAATACTGAAAGATCACTGGTGGTTAATGAGTGGCGATAAAGACTTCCGCTAAACGCTTATCACCCAGGCCAGACTGTACTCAAGCTTGATAGAATTCATGGAATATTCAAGTTAAAATAATAGCAGGCTCCTGTTTCGCAGGAGCCATGGCAAACAAAACCTACCTAAAACTGAGATTCTTTTGGATAACCTATTCATTCCTGCTCAAGCCACTACAAATAACTTTTGCTCATATGCACTTGTGTTGGCTTCTCTTCTGAATGATGAAGCGTTTCGTTTCTTGGAAGCCGTTAGCAGGCCATTGAAAACGTATTCGAGGCAGCCGACGCAAGGCATAGACAGGCGAGAAAGTGCAGTTTAGATGTAATAACATGAGCACTTTGAACCTGTATTTAACACAGCAGCGGCAAAGCAGATAATTTTTCAACGACCTATTGGCTTTTACATTGAAGCATGTTGTTCTCACTTGCGCCATAGATTTTTACTTCCCAATTTGAACACATAATTGTGATGATCTCAGTCATTCTGGTTAATTATCGCACGGCTATGCAAACACTGGATGCGGTTACATCTGTAAGAATGCAGCAGGATATTGACCCTTTAGAAGTATTCGTCATTGACAAAACAGTATCTCCGATTCAGAAGATGCTTTACTAAGAACCTGCTTACCTGATGATGTCATTCATATTCGCAATCATAAAAATACTGGTTTTGCCAAAGCGTGTAATCAAGCTTTCGCCCTTTCCAGGGGCGAATTCATACTGCTATTGAATCTGGATACGCGGTTATTGCCTTTGGCCTTATCGAGACTTGCAAAAAGTTTAAAAGAACGACCCAAGTCGGGCGCTATAGGCCCGCGGACATACTGGAATGAAGATTACCAATTTCTGATGCCGCCCAGTACATTCCCATCCATCACCAGTTTCTATAAGCACGCTATCTCCCGGTTGCACTCAAAACTTTCCCGATGCCAATCATTTGATTTTCGCGAAAAAGCACTGCAAGCCTGGACCTGCACTACCCCTATACCCGTCGAAGCACTTTCCGTGCGGGCATATATTAATGCGCCGCAAAGCAATACTCAAATGCGGCGGCTTATTTGATGAGCGTTTTTTTATGTACTGGGAAAGATACCGACCTCATGCAACGGCTGAGAAAAGCCGACTATCATTTATATATCGACCCGATGGCGGTCTGCCTGCATTTTTACGAACATTCTCCCGCCAAGGATCAACTTATCGGACAAGGGTGGTCAACCTATCAACAGAAGCATTTCCAGAGAAATACATACTTTCAATCTACTCAATGGTTAAATAATCGGCTCTCGCCTGTTAAAGCACCCAATATACTGCCTTTAACACCTGATAATGAAAACTGACTTTCCCTATCCCACAGAAACTCAGGAAAGCATGGCTATTAGAGTTAGGCACAACACCGCAATTTATACCCGCTATCAACCATTTTGGCAGCGGCCCAGTAGCTGCGGTTGACACAATTCTATTCAAGAGGTTACGTGAAAACACTTATTTTGCAAGATTGTCCAAACCGATCCCCAGACCAGATCTGATATATTATTGGCAATGGCAAGGTCATTCAACATGACTCTATTAGTAATAACTGTCTTAAATTAGCGAAAATCTATTGGAAAATTCACTTATCCCCTATCAGGCTGTCAAACAAATTCCTGGTAATTGCGTATTAGTATTTGCTCCTCACCCCGACGATGAGGTATTCGGTTGTGGCGGCGCCATTATGCGTCACGTTGAACTAGGTATTCCTGTTTGCATCATTGTGGTATCCGATGGTGCGCATGGTGTAAGCGAAGAAAACATAACTGAATACACCCGGCAACGTCAGAATGAAAGCATCGCTGCTGCCCATATCCTTGGCTATGGCATACCCATTTTCTGGCAATACCAGGACCGGCAAGTCTGTTATAGCGAGAAACTCATTCAGGAAATTTTAATAGCCATTCATGAAACTGGCGCTGACTTAGTTTATGCGCCATCGATTTTCGAGATGCATCCGGATCATCGCGTACTGGGGATGGTTGTCGTAGAAGCAATCAGGCGAATAGGCAAAGCAGTACGTGTCGCATTGTATGAAATCGGTATCCCACTGCATCCCAATCAGTTGCTTGATATCAGTGATCTGGTCACACGCAAAACGGCCGCTATGGAATGTTTTGTTTCACAAAATGCAAGACAGCGTTACGACCAGCATATCACCGCGCTCAACCGTTACCGCACCTATACCCTGCCCGCCAGTGTAACGGCAGCGGAAGCCTATATTGTGATCCCGGCTGAGGAGTTGTCCAATGATCCGCTCAAACTGTATCAATCGGAACACACTCGCCAGAAAGCCTTGGGACTGGTTCTGGACAGCAGCGACATGCCGTTGGTCAGTATCATCATTCGCAGCATGGATCGCCCTACATTATCCGATGCGCTGGACTCGATTGCCTTGCAGACTTATCCGAATATTGAAGTGGTCCTCGTCAACGCAAAAGGTGCGGATCATCGAGAAATAGGCGAATGGTGCGGGCGTTATCCGCAACGCTTCATTACAGGTGAAGAAGAATCTCCATTGCATCGTTCACGCGCTGGCAACGTTGGTCTACAAGCAGCCAATGGCGAATATCTATTATTTCTTGATGACGACGATTGGCTGGCGGCCGATCACATTGCAAAATTGTCTGATGCACTAACTTCTCATCCAATCTGCTCCGCCGCCCATACGGAGATTGCTTGCATGGATAACGAGAAACAACCAACCGGCATGATCTTCAATCACCCATTTAATACTTCTCTGCTATTGGCCAGCAATTTCATGCCCATCCATTCTGTGTTGTTTCGCCGCACAATGGTTGAGTGCGGCTGTCGCATGGATGAAATGCTTGATCTTAATGAAGATTGGGATTTCTGGTTGCAGGTCAGCTTACAGGGTGATTTTATATTCATTCCAGAGATCAGTGCTTTTTACCGTATTCATGACAGTTCCGGAGTACACCGGCAGGAGGTTTTTTCCGGCGATGGCTATGCCCGCATTTATGACAAGTGGCGCACTCGTTGGCCGGCCGAGCGTCTGGCCAGGCTGATGGAGGCTTTCTGGAATACCTATACCACACAACGGGAACTAGCCAACACTCAAACGCAACTGGGCTACACTCAAACGCAACTAGCTAACACTCAGACACAACTGATCAATACGCAAACACAACTAGCCGATGCTCAGACACAACTAGCTAATTATCAGGCTAGATTGGATATCGTTTATCGTTCCCGCTCATGGCATATTACCAAGCCCTTGCGCCAGATCAATCTGATAATAAGAAGCCTTTTGGATCGTCTATGAGTTCCGTTATTTCCTTACTGAAGATCTGTTAAGAAATAAATATAACCATAGAACCAAACAGGATATTTTATCGACACTACAATTAAGAATGATAATAAACAACCCTGTAGCCTACGCGTATAACTGGAGAACCTGATCTTTGATTGCCTCCCAAGACCGCGTGCGCGCGGTGGTCCTTCCGTTTTCGATCAGCGTTTCACGTAACTTGGAGTTCGATACCAACCGCTCGATGCACTCCTGCGCATGATCTATATCGTTCTCTCGGTACATTAAGCAATTTTCCTGGTCCCGAAGATACTCTAGATTTCCACCATTAGGCCGGACGACAACCAAACCCCCAGTTGCCATCATTTCTAATGGTGGGTAGGAGAAACTCTCCAAGATACTTGTCTTCAAGAGAATGTGGCAAGCGCGATAGACATCTGCGACTTGGTCATAGGAAACTTTATGCAAGAATTTCTCGAAGCGATACCACGGCTTGGGCCTACCTTGATAGCTAAGGTACCAGACCTCATACTTGTCACGACCCAGGCGATTAGCGATCCTGAAGGCCTCATCAATATTCTTGTAAGGGCTTTCGGAATCTCCCTCGATAAGTATTCTAATTTTTTCATTCGAGAAATCGCGGGCGCCATATTGGAAAAGCGCAAGATCGATACCGTTGGGCGCGTACACGGCGTCCTGCTCAAAACGTTCCTTTAGCCATTTCTCACACCATTTGGAAATCGTGATGTACCTAAGATTCGGAAACCGACTATAGGTACTGTTCGCAATCAGTCTAAAAAAATCTCCCGGCTCGTAAAAATCGGTCTCGAAGTTTTGAACCAGATAATAACAAACCTTTGCTCTAGCATAGGCATTGCCCCATGGGCACGTAGACCAAAGTGTCGTGACGAGCTTATCGAAATATGCATCTACGATCGTGCGCCTGATCGATAGGGCAAAGAATCTGGCACCAGCAAAGTCTACGAATCCGGGTGCCTGGTCCTGTTCAGTCAAGAGCGTCACATCGAAGCCTGTGGAACGGAGTATCTGCGCGTGTTTCAACACTACGTTCACCCCTCCGCTGATATTCGTGGTGGGCAGCAGAAACGCAATGGAAGGAGCGAGCACTGTTCTCAGATAAGCTGCCAGCTTATGGCCGGTTACAGCAGTGATATGTGTTTCCAGAGCCTTTTTGTGCGCATTTTCTGCTACGCCCTCAAGAAGTTCCGGGGACGAGACCAATCTGGTTAGTACGGCATACCACTCATCGAGGGTTTCGCACAAAAAACCCGTCTTACCATCCTCGAGTATCTCTTGAAAAGGGCCGAGCTTACTTGCTACGGTTGGTACCTTGACTAAGGCCGCTTCGAGCCATTTATTCTCCGATTTAGCTTCATTAAAAATGGAAGTTTCGAGAGGCACCAGATTCACATCGGCCTTGGCTATCAATTCAGGAAGATCGACCCAGTCCTGAAAGGATTGGACAATGATTCGATCCCCGAACTCGGCAAACTGGGGTGGAACAGTGAGCATCCCTGCTAGAAGGAGGCGCACGTGAGAGTTTTCTCTAAGTAATCTTTGCAGGACGGGCTCAATCATACGAATGTCGTCGTTATGCGTAATGCTCCCGCTGAAATAACCCAGAACGACACAATCAGGTCTTGGCTTCTTGTGCTTAATGGCCGCAAGTGAAAGGACAAGCATTTTTTCAGAGGCGACATTGCGGTTAACAAATACACGTGGAACATAGTCCAAAAGTTCCGTGGCCAGTCGTGTGGTAGTCGTGATCGCGCCATCGCAGAGCCGCAACAACTTTTGCATTCGCTCTACTCCGTCGTTATACAGAGCTAAATCATCGCTGCTCAGGCTACCAAGATATTTAATCGTTTGGGTGTATTTTTGATCGATGACTAGGTCGTCGATATCGAACAAAATCCGCTTATTTAATCGCTTCGCTTCCGACACGAAACTCTCGATTTCCGGTGTGATGGGGCAGCGAAAGAAAACGAAACAACGATAGCACTGCGCCATCTCAGGTTCGAGAAGCTGATACCAAATCTTGTCGCAAGCCACTCCATTGAAGTGTAGTTGTTCCATTTGATGATCGACGCGATAGCGGGTGGGGTGTGGCAGTGAGCAGCCGCTGATAAATAGCACATCCTTAAAAGAAACCTGTCTGCCACGCAAGGAGTCTTTGAATACGAGACTACGGTGACGCAAGTACGCAAGTCCCCTTTCCAAAAAGACCTTCGTACCGCCATTTTTTAGCACGCGACGCGATGCGTAATAAATTCTGATTAATTCGCCAAGCATATCCAAAAGGGTTATTGTTTAATTGAGCAAAATCGGTTATGGCGCACTTGCGACCCGAACGTCGTTGATCCGCGAGTGACATGGGCTGCCAAAATAGACTTTGTTGAGCACTTTACTGTCAGGATTAGTGCTGAGGGCATACTAAAATGGCGTTGACGTCAATATCACCACCGGCACTCCAGATTCACCGACTGTACGGCCTGAATCATGCGCAGAAGCCCGCCGTGTCGCTTGGTAGAAAAACCACACCAAATGCGCATATAGGAAAAATAAACGCACTTTTCGATAGACGATGAAGTTACTGGAAATCAGATGGAGTGTCAAACACAAATCCATGGCGAATTAACGCTAGGAGCCTTTCCAAGGAATAGCCCAACAGACAAAATTTTCACTGCTGTTTTGTATGTGAGTGTGATTCTATTAGCATTGTTTACATCTTATTAAAAGGGTGTAAACATGAACATACATAAAAAAATACGCTTCACGCAATACTCTTTTGCATCCATCACGGCCTGCAGAAATGAAAGAAAATTTCTTTCTAGAAGCCTCCTTTCTATGCTACTTTGCCAAGCCTTTTTGTTACTTTCATATTTTCTTGTGGTAATTTACCCCCTTTGCCGCTGAAACTCTAAACACGAGTTGTTTTATTTAACAAAAATAAGCGAGCAGATATCACAAAAAAATATCCAGTAAACCTTTGACACAGGAAGCACGTCAATCCGAATGAAAAATAGCTCTATAACACTCCATCCCTCAATCTGCGCCGTTGTCGTCACTTATCATCCCGATCTTGGCGAGCTGGAGAACCTTTTTTCGGCTTTGGCAGAGCAAGTGACCGTAACCGTTATTGTGGATAATGGCTCTTCCAAGGATTGTGTCAATTGGATTGAAGCACATCAACAAAAAAATATTATCTTCCTGCCTCTCTCAGACAATTTGGGCGTAGCCGAAGCACACAACCATGCAATCCGGTGGGCGCAAAAAAACAACATCACCCATGTGGTGCTTTTCGATCAGGATAGCCTCCCTTTTCCCGATATGATCGAACAATTGTTGGCCAGCGAAGTAAAATTGTTGCAACGGGGTGAACGAGTTGCAGCAATCGGCCCGCAATACCATGATCCGCGCCACCCAAAGCCAGCACCTTTTTTCCGCTTTGCGGGGTTGAAATCCATCAGAATCAACTGCAAGAAAGGAGAAAATGAACTTCATCAAGTGGATTTTCTGATTACCTCTGGTATGCTGATTCGACTTTCTGCCCTGGATGCTATCGGTATGATGGATGCTTCCCTGTTTATCGACTATGTGGATGTTGAGTGGTGTCTCCGAGCCAGGAGCATGGAATATAACTGTTTTGGAGTATGTGCGGCAAAAATGAGCCATGCATTGGGAGACCGCGTGTTTTCCTGGCGAAACGGGCAACGCATCATTCCAGTGCACAGCCCGTTGCGCAACTATTATTTGATCCGGAATGCCCTTTTGCTTTACAAGAGAAATTATATTTCACTGGCTTGGGCTTTAAGCGATGCCTATCGGCTGGTGTTGAAATATGGACTTTTCTCGCTTCTTATACCACCACGATTTTCAAATTTCCGGATGATGACTCTCGGTCTGTGGCATGGAATACGCGGGATAAGCGGGAAGTTCCCTGGCCGCGGGTAATCACACCGATCAGAACCATAGATCTGAATCCAATCTATCGATCAGTATAGGATTTAAGTAAATGCACACTTCAGAGCATGCGCCCGTATCAGTTGTCGTAGTTAATCATAATGCCGGTTTGCTACTGACAGCTTGCATCCTTGCTGCGTTGGAACAAGCACAACAAGTTATCGTGGTCGATAATGCTTCTTCAGATCCAAGTCTGTCAGATCTAGATACTAGGCTTCCAGCAGAAGCTCGTTTGCACATCATCCGACTGAGTAAGAATGTGGGATTTGCTGCTGGCTGTAATTTTGGCTACCAAGAAGCAACTTCCCCTTATATACTTTTCCTGAATCCCGATTGCATTTTAAGCACCGGCTCATTACAACGCATGGTTCAGGTATTGGAATCAGATCCTCACATCGGCATGGTCGGTGGTTATCTGATTAACCCGGATGGTTCCGAACAAGGTGGTGGACGACGCGCTATCCCTTCACCCTGGCGAGCGTTTGTGCGTGCCTTTGGTTTATATCACCTGGCGAGATACTGGCCACAGTTGTTTTTTGATTTTCATCTGGATAAACAACCATTGCCACAATCTCCCATTGAAGTTGAAGCCATATCAGGTGCATTGATGCTGGTGCGGCGTGAAGCCATCGATGATGTCGGTTCCTGGGATGAAGATTATTTTTTACATTGCGAAGATCTGGATTGGTGCATGCGATTTAAGCAAAAGAACTGGAAAATTCTTTTTGTACCGAATGCTCTGGTTACCCATTTTCAAGGGACATGCAGCCGTACTCGGCCATTCTTTGTCACCTGGCATAAACATAAGGGTATGCTGCGCTTCTACCGGAAATTCTTTCAGCATCGGTATCCACGCGCTTTGATGATTCTCGTTACCTTCGCCATATGGCTCCGCTTCGGTATCACAGTGATACGCTATTCGCTACAAAATTGTTATAAGCTGCTGAAACCAAAACATGAGTGAGCGACATGTCGGATTGCTCGGCGCAACTAGCCTGATCGGCGAATGCTTGCTGAAACAATTGATACAGAATGATTGGCGAATCACCGCTTTTTCTCGCCGCCCGATTACACAAAGCCATCCACAAATCACCTGGCAACAGCTGGACACAACGAATCGATTACGAGTCGGCACAGAAAAAAATACTATCTCTGTTTGGATATGTGCGGCTCCCATTTGGATAATACCTGAGCAATTTGATCTCTTATCCGCCTATGGTGCTCGACGAATTGTTGTATTATCCTCCACCAGCCGTTTCACCAAGAATACGTCACCCGACCCGAGCGAGCGGAGAATTGCGCAGCAATTGATAGAAAGCGAGGAATTTGTGCAAACATGGGCGGCCACGCATGGGGTAAAATGGATTATTTTACGCCCGACACTGATTTATGGACACGGACAGGATAAGAATATCGCTGAAATAGCACGATTTATCCGCCGCTTTGGATTCTTTCCACTGCTGGGATCTGCCGAGGGACTACGACAGCCTATTCACGTTGAAGATGTCGCTTCAGCATGTTATGGGGCACTAAACACTTTAAATTTGATCAATCGTTCCTATAATCTAACTGGCGAAGAAACTTTATCTTATCGTGAAATGATTAAACGCATATTTGAGGCACTGAATCTTCCACCACGCATGTTGCCGATACCACTTTGGTTTTTTCAGATAGCCGCATGGGGACTTAACTGTCTACCGCGTTACCGCAACTGGACACCTGCTATGGCGGAAAGAATGAATCAGGATTTAACATTCGACTGTTCAGATGCAAAGCGGGATCTAAATTTTTCCCCTAGATCGTTTAAACTGACAACCGAAGATCTACCTGGTTAACAGGCCGTTGAGAAACCTATTCAAGGCAGCCGATACAAGGCAAAAATAGGCAGCATAATTAATGCAGTACATTTCAATATTAAATGACTTACACAATCTTATGGCATTGATAAATGAAATTCAAATTTAAAACGCCTCAGAATGAAGTAGCGCAGGTGTTGATCAGCTTTAAGAAAGCCTTTAGAAACATAGGTGTTTTTAGTGCGGTTATCAATATGCTGATGCTCATGCCAGCCATTTATATGCTGCAGCTCTATGACAGCGTATTAACCAGCCGCAACGAAATGACTCTGTTAATGCTGACACTAATCATGCTGGGTGCTTATATTTTTATGGGTGCTCTGGAATATGTACGGAGTTTTGTATTGATTCGCGTTGGTGCTCAGCTCGATATGAAATTGAATAAGCGCGTCTATACTGCCGCCTTTGAGCAATGCTTAAAACAAGGTGAGAGCAATGCTGGACAGGCTCTAAAAGATCTGACCAATTTGCGGCAATTCTTAACCGGCAACGCATTATTCGCCTTTTTTGATGCACCCTGGTTTCCAATTTATTTATTCGTTATATTCATGTTCCATCCTGCTCTGGGTGCTTTCGCCTTAGTTGGTACAACCATATTATTCGTTTTGGCTTATATTAATGAAAAAATCTCACACAAACCTTTAGCCGAAGCAAATTCAATGGCAGTCGCTTCGACCAATGTGGCATCTAATAATTTGCGCAATGCCGAAGTGATTGAGGCCATGGGCATGCTGCCCAATATTCAATCCCGCTGGTATAAGTTACATAGCCGTTTCCTTAACTTACAAGCTGAGGCAAGTGAGAAAGCAGGTGTTGTCACTGCACTGTCTAAATCTTTTACTGTGGCGTTGCAATCACTCATGCTGGGATTAGGTGCTTTACTGGTTTTAGATAACAGCATTACCCCTGGAATGATGATCGCTGGTTCAATACTATTAGGTAGGGCCATTGCGCCGGTTCAGTTATTAATCAGTGTGTGGAAGCAAATCGGCAGTACACGAAGTGCTTATGAGCGCTTAACCCAATTGCTCGAGCAAAATCCAGCCCGCGAAGGGGGCATGGCGTTACCTAAACCGAAAGGCGTTATTGCTGTTGAGAATATTACAGCGGCTCCACCCGGCGGCAAATTTCCTGTCATCAAGGGATTAACTTTTTCCCTCGCTGCCGGTGAGGTTCTCGGCATTATTGGTCCGAGTGGATCGGGAAAATCCACTTTGGCACGCTTACTAGTTGGTGTATGGCCAGCTGCCGCAGGGAAAGTAAGATTGGATGGCGCGGATGTTTATCTCTGGAACAAGGATGAACTGGGTCCGCATATCGGTTACTTGCCCCAGGATATTGAATTATTCGCTGGCACTGTTTCTGAGAATATCGCACGTTTCGGCGAAGTGCATGCGGATAAGGTTATTCTAGCAGCCAAACGAGCGGGTGTTCATGAATTGGTTCTGAATATGCCATCCGGCTACGACACACCGCTGGGCGATGGCGGCGCAGGTCTTTCAGGTGGACAGAAACAACGCCTCGGTTTGGCGCGTGCCATGTATGATGATCCATCATTGATTGTCCTCGATGAGCCCAATTCAAACCTCGACGATGTGGGAGAGCAAGCGCTTCTGGCAGCTATCATTGATTTGCGTAAACGTGGGAAAACCATTGTATTGATCACACACCGTACCAGTATCATCAGCGCAACTAACAAGCTGTTATTATTACACGATGGCATAGCAAAGATGTTTGGTCCGACAAGTCAAGTCTTAGAAGCATTAGCTAAACAGCAGCAGGCACAGCAAGCACTTTTAGCACAACAAGAAGCCAAAAAACAAGTCGCCCAAAACCAAATGACTGAAACTACCCATGTAGCTGACTCCAAAACTGAATAAACTAAGGCACACCCGTTCAATTACAAATTGAGAAAGCATTGATCATTGAGTAAGGATACTAATGAAGCTTGTAGCTGAAGACAATAAGATACCTATCGAGAATGTTCCAGCCGAACTATCTAATCAGGTCGAAACTGATGAAACACCCCATACCAAACTTGGCTGGTGGATTGTTCTAGCAGGCTTTGGCGGATTTATTCTGTGGGCATCTTTCGCACCATTGGACAAAGGCGTGCCGATTTCAGGCACGGTCACTGTCGCCAGCCACCTCCAGGCAGTACAGCATCAAACTGGTGGCACTGTGAACAGCATTCTGGTGAAAGAAGGTGAGCACGTTAAAGTGGGTCAGATCCTGGTACGTATGAATGCCGTTCAGATCAAAGCACAAACCGAAATAACCCGCAGTCAGCTTTATACTGCGCGCGCAGTAGAAGCACGTTTATTGGCAGAGCGTGATGGCAAAAACGAAATTAAATTTCCTGTGGAATTACTATCACTACAAAGTGATCCACGTGTTGCCAATAACATTATCATACAGAATCAATTATTCACCTCGCGCAGACTTGCCTTGCAGCATGAAATAGCTGCCCTTGACGAAGGTATTGCCGGTCTAAAAGTACAACTGCGTGGACTTGAAGCATCAAAGGTCAGCAAAAACCAGCAATTGAAATTCTTGGAAGAGCAACTTGTGAATCTGCGTGACTTGGCCAAGGATGGTTTTGTACCCCGTAACCGAGTTCTGGATCTTGAACGTGCCTATTCGCAACTAACAGGAGAGATTTCCTCGGATATCGGCAATATCGGCCGCATACAACGCCAGATAACAGAGCTGGAACAGCGCCGCATTCAACGGCAACAGGAATACCAGAAAGAAGTACGCCAGCAACTATCTGACGTACAACGCGAAGCAGATAGTCTAGGCAGCCGATTGAGTGGGCAAGATTTTGAATTAACTAACGTAGAAGTTAGAGCACCCGTTGATGGCATCATAGTAGGGATGAATGTATTTACTGAAGGGGGCGTAATAGGACCAGGATTTAAGTTGATGGATATCGTTCCAAGTGATGATGTGCTGGTCATTACGGGCCAAGTACCCGTTCATTTAATTGACAAAGTCTATGTCGGTCTTCAAGTAGACCTGATTTTCTCTGCCCTCAATCAAAAGAAAACACCTAATATTCCGGGTATCGTCACTCAGGTATCCGCGGATCGCTTAATAGAGGAGCGGAGCGGCCTGCCATATTACAATATGAAAGCCAAGGTGACTGCCGAAGGAATCAAACAATTGTCCGATCAACAGATCAGAGCGGGCATGCCGGTAGAAATATTTATTAAAACAGGTGAGCGATCATTAATGAGCTATTTATTCAAGCCGATACTTGATCGCACCCACTCAGCTCTAAGCGAAGAGTAGTCGCAATGATGTCCACACGTAAGAAAGTTTCTGTTTTAGTTTTTATTGTTCTATTCAGTCAGGCTTGCCTAGTTCATGCATTCAGCCTATTAGCTGCTTACGAAGCCGCATTAGAACATGATCCAACTTACCGCTCTGCTTACCATGAGAATGAAGCAGGGCAGCAAGCAGAAGCTATTGGTCTTGCAAGTTTATTGCCTAATTTATCGATCACCCATACACAAAGCAGAAGTACTGGAACACGAGATCCAGACCCGCTTAATCAGGCTCCTGGTGCGGTGCCATTCAATTTTAATAGTCAAGTAAGCAGTCTGACACTACGCCAACCTTTGATTAATATGGAAGCTGTCGCCGGCTACCGCCAGGGAAAAGCGCAGGCTGACTCCAGTCGCGCAAAATTTACCGGCCGCAGCCAACAGCTTGTAGTCCGTTTGGTAGAAGCTTATGTGAAAACATTACTTACGCAGGATCACGTTAAGCTTGCTGAAAAGCAACGTGACTCACTTGAAGAGCTAAAACGCATTAACGAGCGTATGCTACAGAAAGGCGAAGGAACTACTACCGATGTGCTTGAAACACAATCAAAGTATGCGATTGCACAAGCACGTGTTATCGAAGCGAATGATCAGCTGGAAGGCGCGCAGCTCGAGCTTGAAGCAATCGTAGGACAAAAAATAACCCGATTAGATCGTTTGTCTGATTCATTCAGGGCTCAAGCTATTCAGCTGCAAGACTATGATACCTGGTATGCATTAGCGCTTGAGCGTAATTCTGAATTAGTGACACAACGTCATACCGTAACATCTGGCAAAGAAGAAATCAGGAAAAGCCACGCCGGCCATGCTCCTCGCGTTGATCTCGTTGCCAGCTTATCTCGAAACAAATCTGGATCGTTTGTTACTGCAGGTCAAGAATTTCAGCTGGCTACAGCAGGTATCGAGGTTAATATTCCTTTATATGCAGGAGGTCGCGTAAACGCTATCACTGCACAGGCGAAGGCTAATCATGCCCGTGCAGAAGCCGATCTCGATGCAATCACCGATAAAGTGCTTGTTGAGCTGCGCAAACAATACAATCTTTTGCAAAGTGGTATCAAAAGAATCGAATCGCTAGAACTCGCTGTCAAATCCGCTGAATTACTTGTTGAAGCTACACAGAAAAGCATTCGGGGTGGGATACGGATTAATCTAAATCTCTTGGATGCTCAACAGCAATTACATACCGCTCGACGCGATCTTGCAGAAGCAAGATATAATTATATGCTCGCATACCTTCGCTTACAGTTAGCTGCTGGTACACTCGCACTCGATGATTTAAGAAACATAGCAAGTTATTTTATAACTCAGAACTAATGGTAATCAGCTCGTGTTGAATAAAGCATTCCGCCGCAAGCAAGCGTGGGGTATTACCTGCGCTTATCAATCTACTGGTTTTCAACCAGCTTTCGCCCCAAGGGGCGGGAAATTGAACCCATAGAGCTTAATGAACAGCTTCCATCACACGTATGATAATCAAGGGGGCAACAGGAACGGTGATTGACGCCACCTGATTGAATCAGCAGCACGCCCTAAAAAGACCATCCTGCGTGAGGTGGATGCCGGGATGGCAAGGTGATTCAGTCTGAAGAGGCAATCAGAGCAAAATGATGTATGAAGTGGTCTCCTGCAACTGTCCAACCTGAGAGTAGAATTAAGCTCTGATATGGGTAGTTAATCAAGCTCAGGCAGCCTGATGAATTGCTTGATATTGATAATAAACCTCATTGGGAGTTTGGTTATCAAGACCTTGATGAAAG
>CAMCBD010000005.1 GCA_945872825.1 Nitrosomonas ureae | reverse complement strand
TTCTGTGAAAGGGCAACAACGGTCCATTCCCTAGTCCCATAGAGTCGCCAGATCTCTTTACGGTCGAGTGGTGTTAAGCGTGTTCTTTTGTGTATATTCATGTCTACATCCTCTCAAAAAGATGTAAACAACGCTAATAAAAATCACAGGTAATGCGGGTCACGACTGGATTCAGAATGGGGCCGGCGGTGCTGAGGGGGATAATGCCGATCCCTTTGGGAATGACCCCATCCGCGGCAATGATGTTTTTTACGGCGGTGGTAACATCGATGATTTCACCGGTGAAGGCGGTGACGACATCATGAGCGGGTTAGGAGGGCAGAACAGAAGCGACGGAGACAGCGGGTTTGATTGGACCATTAGCGATGGCCGTACCACCGCTAACGATATCGATTTGGCAAGGCTTGTTGTGCCGGGTCCTTTCGTGCCGATTGTGGATCGTTATAATTTCGTCGAGGCGGCATCAGGGTGGAATTTCAACGACATCATTCGTGGCGACGACAAAACCTTCCTTGAGTTGGAATTGATTGACCCCATTACAGGGCAGAACAATGCGCTGGATGATGTCAATGGCATCGGCCAAGTAGGCCACAGTGCCGCCGATAGAATTGCACTAATTACTGGATTGAGTGCCGTGTTGGGTGGCGCTAACGCATTCAGCGCCGGTAATATTTTACTGGGCGGTGGCGGCAGCGATACTTTCGAAGGTCGTGCTGGCGATGATATCCTCGATGGCGATGCCTGGTTGGATATTCGGATTAAAGCCGACAATGGGGTCAACCCACCGGTATTCTACGAAAACATGACCAGCGCGTTGAGGACCGCGATGCAAAATGGCGTCTATTCCCCAGATCAGCTCAGTATCGTCCGTGAAATTAAAGACACAGCCAGTGTGGGTGACGTCGCCCTGTATCAAGGCAATTGGGTCGATTATCTCGTCACGGGCAGTAGCGCGGGCGGTCCTAACGGCACGGTGTTTATCGATCACGTTAACCCTAATCCTGGTGGCGGCGGTGGTGGCGGAGTGGGAGGCGACGATGGCAGCGATACGCTGCGTAACATCGAGCGCGTGCAGTTCCTTGACAGGCTGGCGTTTCTCGGAACCTCCGGTGTCGATAATTTAGTGGGCACCGCCGCGGTCGATACACTCTACGGTTTTGCTGGCGACGATACGTTAAATGGCGCAGGGGGCTTGGATAACCTGCTGGGAGGCACCGGTAACGACACCTATGTCGTGAATAATGCTGTCACGATTACCGAATTGGCCAGTGGCGGTACTGCTGACAAGGTGGAAAGTACCATCACAATTACATTGGCGAACAACGTGGAGAATCTCACCCTCCTGGGTGCTGCACTGAATGGCACCGGCAATGTTGGCAACAATATCATCACAGGCAACGGTAACAATAACACGCTCACTGGCTTGGCCGGTAACGATACGCTGAATGGTCTGGGGGGCGAGGATACACTGATCGGGGGCACGGGTAACGACACGTATGTGGTAGATACTATTACCGATATCATTACCGAAGTCTCAGGTCAAGGCACCGACACGGTACAAAGTTCAGTAACATTTACCCTACTTGCCAACTTGGAGAGACTGAGCCTCACAGGGGGGGATATTATTAATGGCACCGGTAATTCGCAAATCAATGTATTAACGGGTAACAGTAACAACAACATCCTGTCAGGTTTGGGGGGTGGGGATACACTGATTGGCGATGATGGGGATGATACATTGATCGGTGGAACAGGGGCCGATAGTTTAACCGGGGGCAACGGCGCCGATACGTTTACTTACAATATTAACGGTGAATCAACTTCCGGGATTCGAGACACCATTACCGATTTCTTAAGCGGAACCGACAAAATCAATCTGAATGCCATTGATGCTAACACCGGTGCTGCTGGAAACCAGGATTTTGTCTTTATCGGCAATAGCGCTTTCAGTGGCTCAGCGCAGGTACGTTACGATTCTGCGACGGGTATATTTCAGGCCAACGTGAATGCGGCTCTTGGAGCTGACTTTGAGATCCAATTAACGGCAGCTCCGGCACTTGTCGTGACGGATATTATTTTATAAAACGACCAGGAATACTGACTTCTATCTAATTGATTGTGAGTGATAGGGGTCAGTAGTAAGCATTGGAAAGATTGTCCATAAAAATCAATCACGAGATGACTACATGCTATCAGTGATTATCATCTAGGAATAAGTACTTATAGAGGAGAATATCATGAAGGACAATGAACGCGATGTGAGCCAAGATAGCCTACCTGATGGCCCACCCAGCGGATCGAGACGCATATTCTTTAAGACAGCGGGCGCTGCGGTTATTGCGGCACCGGTAATGTTAACTTCCAGTAAAAGTGAGGCACAAGTCGTGCCGCCACCGATAGGGCCTAGTCCAGCGACCACGCCTTGGGCGCAATCTTTACCGGATGCGTTTGATCTCATGCAAAAGGCGGATCTTTTTACAGATCCGAATCGGATACCGCAGGGGGAAGCGAATACCAATTACGACGAGTGTGGACGCAATAGTCATCAACGTTGGAATGAATTTTTTTACGGTCCGGTTCTGAACAATGATCCGCTAGCGGGGCCAGTCGACCAAGTAGATCTGTATGAATTGAAGGCCAAAGAGGTTAGTCACGTATTCAATCCAGCCTATCCTGCGCAGCCGGTCTGGAACTACGTAGGCAAGAATTTAGATGGCCAGGATTATTATAATCCGATATTTGTGGCACGCTACGGGCGTCCATTCATTGTGCGTTTGCATAATGAATTGCCACAAAATCATATTGGCTTTGGCACGCCTGAGATCAGTATGCACTTGCACAATTTGCATACACCTTCTGAGAGCGATGGTTTCCCCGGTGATTATTTTAGTCCGGTCAAGGCAGGCCCTACCCTTAATAAACCGGGAAAATTCAAAGATCATTTCTATCCCAATGTTTATGCCGGTTTTGATGAGTTTCCTAAGGGTCCCGGCAATCCTGTTGGCGGAGACAGCCGTGAAGCGCTGGGTACGTTGTGGTACCACGACCACACCCTGGATTTCACTGCCGCCAATGCGAGTCGTGGTCTGGCGTCTTTTTACCTGTTGTTCGATCACCTCGATTCAGGCGATGAGAATGACCCTAATCCGGCTGCTTTAAGGTTGCCGAGCTACCCCTACGACTATCCGCTCGCTTTCCAAGACAAGCGTTTCGACGCATCTGGTATCCAAATATTCGATCAAATTGATCCAGAGGGTACTTTTGGCGACAAGATTACGGTGAATGGCAAGATCGAGCCGATACTGAATGTTGCCAGCCGTAAATATCGCCTGCGCCTGCTCAATGCAGGCCCGGCTCGCTTTTACGAGTTTTATCTGGTGAATGCCGCAGGTGTCGTGCAGACGTTCGATTATATTGCCAATGACGGCAATCTCTTACCTGCGCCGTTGCGCAATCAAACCCGAGTGAGATTGGGCGTAGCTGAGCGCGGTGACATTGTGGTGGATTTCTCCCGATATCCACTAAACACGGAACTGTATCTTGTCAATCGGCTGGTACAAACGACCACACGTGGACCTGGTGCTGTTGTGGCTCCCGGTGAGCGCGTGCTCAAGATCATTGTCAATCGTACTGCGGTAGATAACAGCCGGGTACTGAATACCTTACGCCCGATACGCAGACCCACTGCAGATGAAATCGCAGAATCGCCAGTTAGAACGTGGGTATTCGCGCGTACGCGTGGCTTGTGGACCATCAATGGTAAGTTGGTCAACGTCAAATCTGCCGGTGCCCACATTGGGATTGGCAGCACGGAAATATGGGATTTGAGCAATCCAAACGGCGGTTGGTCCCATCCGATCCATATCCACTTCGAAGAAGGACATATTCTTCAACGATTCAGGAATGGCGTCGCAGTGGCCGTGCCTGCGCACGAGAGAGGCCGTAAGGATGTCTACGTGCTAGGACCAAACGAGCGTATCAGGGTATTTCTACGCTTCCGGGATTTCCTTGGAAAATATGTGATGCACTGTCATAATATGATCCACGAAGACCATGCCATGATGGTGCGTTGGGATATCGAGGAATAATAGGAGCCATACCATGAACAAAGAGGAAACTATCATGAATACACGCAGAGAAATTTTAGCTGGCATGGGTGTGGCCGCATTGGGGCTAATCGGTCTGAACGCCGCTTGGCAAGGGCTTAGCGGCAAAATGCCGAGTACTTCCGCCAACTGGGACAATCGAGATACACTGAGCAGCACGCCGTTTCCAAACGTAACACTCTATACCCATGAGGGAGAAACAGTTAGATTCTACGACGACCTGATTCGCGATAAAGTGGTTGCCATCAATATGATGTATGCCCAATGTGCTGGCATTTGTCCGTTGGCGACGGCCAATCTGCTCCAGGTGCAAAACATGCTGGGAGAACGTGCGGGACGTGACGTCTTTATGTACTCAATCACCTTGCAGCCGGAGCAGGATACTCCCAAAGGGCTCAAGCAGTATGCCGATCGCTATGGCATCAAAGCTAACTGGAAGTTTCTGACCGGCGCACCGGAAGATATCGAATTACTCCGCTTCCGACTGGGGTTTTTTGATCGCGAAATCGATCTTGATAAAGTGAAAGAGAATCACACTGGCATGGTACGCATCGGTAACGATGCACTGAAACGATGGAGTATGGCACCTGCTCTGGCCGAGCCGCACCAAATTATGGCTACCATCAATCATCTTGATCCAAAAGCTATCCATACTTATGAGGAGCAGCCCACCTAGCGCCAACTATCTCGCATAACAGAGGCATACTCATACTCAATCTGTTACTGCGAAAATAGTTACCTTGCAGATTAAAACCACTGGAATACAATTTGGTTCCAGTGGTTTTCTTGGTAAAGGTGTTGTGATCCCATGCCGGATCGTCTACGTCCAATCTGACAAACTAGCGGGACAGCAGGTTGTATCCAATATGCTTGGCCAGCTGCCACTTTCACTGAGGCGTGAAGAGTGCCTGCTGCAGCGATGCTTTCAACAATCGCTCCGGCAGTATCGATGGGGTGGCCTTCCTGTGTATAAACATCATCAAACCGCGGGCCCATCTTTGAGTATTATGCTATCCACCAATACCTTCAAAGATCACAGTGCATGATTGTCAGGAATCCGTTTCTTTAGTCAATTTCATGATGTGGGACTGAAAGTACTAATATCGGTGTACAATTAATTCACTAAAATAGGTGTGTGGAAACGTTGTGTGTCAGTGTAAAAACCCGAGAAGGAAGTTGGTGTTATGAAAAGATCAATTGCTACTGTTTTTTTTGCTGCTGCAATTCTACTATCGGGTTGCGCGGCATCACCAGAAAATAATCATGTGCCTTACATTTCCTCATTACAATTTCAAACTTATAATTGCAATGAGTTATTGGCTGAGATTGAACGAATTCAAACCAGAGTCAGTCAATTAACAGGCAAAATGGATGACAAAAATCCGACCAAAGACAAATGGGTGCTCGGTGCGGATTTATCGCTATCATGGGCGGCATTATTTGCATTGGGGGGAACCAAAGAACAAGAAGCCGAGTATGAGCAACTAAAAAATGAGTATGATGCGATACAACAATGGGCGGTTATCAAACAATGCCCGGGTGTAATTCCACCAGCCGAGAAACCTCCTGAATTTGATCCAAATCTGGTAGAAACATTGAAGCGGGATACAGTGACAGGGCAGCGGTAATGAAACGATGTACGAAATGGTAGTGCAACATGGTCATTGGGGTCAAAACCCTAGAGATTAAGTTGCATGTGACGGAGTTCTTCGTCTCGATAACTTTTCAAGGATTTTTGCTGTTCGTTTACTTGACGTGTTTCTGCACTTTTCGCTGAAGTAGTGCGAGAAAATCAGAGTTGACTGCGATTGTTTCAGCGATGTGTGTTTTTTCTTGAAATCTATTGGGTTCAAAGCGATCCTGTTGGGTCAGTGGCATAGTTTATCGAATGCCGTGTTGAAGCAAGCGCTGTATGTGCGCATTGATTTTCTACAATTTTGGTTTATTCTTGTCGGAGGAGATGCCGGACGAAACTGCTCTGTGCCGGTTTCGTAACCGGCTAGACGATCTGCTTGCCTTATTAATGAACAGTCTCCACCACACGGAGTGATGATCAAGAATGCAACGGGAGCGGTGATTGATATACACCATGCGTACATCTCACCTTGTGCTTTTTTTGCTTTCAACAAGCTCATGCCGCTTGTGGTAGGTATGCGTAATCGCCGTAACTGAAGAGTATCAGTCTAGGTGTTTGTGCTAGTCGGATAGCATTTTCTACACGGCCAATTGGTAAAACACACACCGGACAACCAGTACCGTGAATCATATGTACATTGTCAGGAAACAGATTAATAATGCCGAAACGTGAAATGGCATAAGTATGACCGCCGCAAAATTCCATAAAATGATAATCGCGCTGCGGATTTACTTCGGATGCGATTTTGGCAGCGATTTTCTGCGCCAGAGCGCCTGTGCGAAATTCATCAATATATTTCATGACAGGTCATTCAATCGTCGTCGTTAGGTATTTTTTCGTTGAGAGCAGATATTTCTGCAAACATCGCCAGTGTGCGTTCTGCTTCCGTCGGATCCAGTTTCTGTTGCGCGAAACCAACGTGTACGATGACATAATCCCCAGGGGCAGCATCTCCTCAACCAATGTCAACGAAATTTCCTTGCGTATACCACCAAGATTGATGATTACATAATTTTCATTAACCAATTGTTCGACACAAGCTGGAATAGCAAGGCACATAAGCATTTTATGTAAATTTCTAAACGCTTAAATTATGACATAATTAACTATCTCAATTATTAATAGTCTAGAAAGTGATCAAACAAAATTCTTTAATTCTTTATTTAGTGATCTTACTATTTGGATTGTTGAGCTTGTCGGTAATACCGAATTCTGTTTGGGCAGATAATGGAATATGGATTGATGTAGACACGTCCGCACATACTCTGTCAGTGATGCAAGGCGATACCATTCAAACGGTGTTTAAGAATGTAGCTATTGGACGCTATGGCACAACTTGGTCCAAAATGACAAAAGACGACAAAACCCCGCTGGGGAGATTCAGAGTGGGTTGGATCAATGAAAGAAGCCGTTATTATCGTTTTTTTGGGCTGAACTATCCAAATCTTGATACAGCAAAACGTGCGCTGGATGAAAATAGGATCAATGAAGAAACCTGGTTATCGATATTGGAAGCAAAAAGTATGGGAAAGACACCGCCTCAGAATACACCGTTAGGAGGTCACATAGGCATACATGGAATCGGGAGGGGGGATCGGGAGATTCATCATGAATACAACTGGACTAATGGCTGTATCGCACTAACGAACGAGCAGATTGATCAACTGGGTAAATGGATCAAGCCCGGTATATTGGTGAATATTCGCTAAGCCGCTGATGATCAGCAGCTGTATCGAGATCTGAGCTGTTTGTTGTTAATTACTTGAATTGAATTTTCAGACTAAATACGTAATTTTATTAGCTACTTAACGGATTGTTTGTTGTTTTTATTACTGGGTGAGACGTAAATTTGTCATACAATCCATTTATTTTGCAGAAAAAATCAGATAAGATCCCTGTGCGTTGCTGATATTCAGGTATCAGTGGCTAGTAAAGTGGTGGATGATTGTGCGTTTTGAATAGATAAACTACTGAGGAGATATCGGAATGAGAGAGAAAATCCAGCATCCAGTTCGTGTGTTAACGCTGGCAGTGATAGCAGGTGCTTTTATTGGGTTAACGGGCTGTGCAACCACAGGTCAATTAGAAGAACATCAAAATAAAGTTAGTGCAGATATAGCTGCCGCTAAAGCAGCAGCCGATGCTGCTAACGCCAAAGCAAATGATGCTGTACGTATTGCAGAGGAAGCAAACAGACGTTCAATGGATACGGAATCAAAAATTGATCGCATGTTTAAAAAAGCTATGCATAAGTAATAACGATGTAAGTGATGTAGTATGGTATTCATAAAAAACCCCTCTATTGAGGGGTTTTTTATGAATACCTCTTCTTTTCTCTCTAGAGAGTTAGTTGTTATTTTGAGTATGTAATTGAATTTGAGAGCGTGAGCGTGATATTAGAACGGGCATGCCACTTTTCTCGATTATTGCTTGTTTTAAGGCTTCTTGGTCTACTTCAAAATCTAAAGGAATATTTTTCTTACTGCTCTTTAGTTCAAGAAAATCATTAATTGCAGCTGCGACTATTTGTTTATAGTTGGTGTATTTTCCCTCATCTTCTTCCAACGGTGGATGAAGTTCAATAAAAAGTGAGTCAAGTAGCCAGCCGAGCTTAATAGGTTGGTTAACAATCTGTATTTGCGTACCTACTGGAACTTTATCAAAGAGCGCCTCAATGTCTTCTGGGTACATACGAACACATCCAGCTGAAACGCGCATTCCAACGCCAAATGGTTTGATAGTGCCATGTATGAGGTAGCTGCCACTGCCGATACTCAAACGCATGGCATGTCGTCCAAGTGGATTGGTAGGGCCAGGCGGTACTATGTTGGGGTATGGTTGTTCACCATTTGCTATCCTATCCATCTGAAGGGATTTGGGAGGTATCCATGTAGGGTCTTTCTTTTTCTCAACTATCTTGGAAATTCCCAATGGCGTTATCCAGTCCATTCTGCCGATGCCTACCGGATGAGTAATAATTACGGGTTTCTCCCCTTTTTTAGGTTCGGGAAAGTAATAAATCCTCATTTCCGGTAAATTTAGTATCAGATCCTTACGATCCGCTTGAGGAATAATATAGCGGCTTGGCAAGATAACTTTCGCACCATCTTCAGGCAGCCATCGGTCGACATTAGGATTGGCCAGCAAAATTTCTATCTGACCGACATCGTATTGGCGTGCTATATCCAGTAGTGTCTCTTCGCTACTAGCATGAGTGGTTCGTATCTGACCAAAAATATCAATATCTGGGGGCGGGAGTATCCAAGTTTCGGCTCGTATAGAGGGAGCACTAATTAGATTGGTTATAGCAAAAAAAAGTAAAATGATTTTAAGCATAAGCTACCCATGCAATATGGGCCTAGTTATAGAGAGATAAATGAAATGATAACTGAAATTTTCTGATTGAAAACGAGAAAAAGAAGTATATCTGCAGAGATTTAACTGAAATACATATACATCAAACCCAACTTTTAATAAACCAGAATTAAAATCCGAAAGTTTGGACGTTATATCTCATTCTGAAATTGTATGGGAATGAAAGAGAGGAACTCTTAAGAACTAGTCACTTGCAAGTAGTTTGAGCAAATTTGTAGATTTACTTTGCGTGCAAGAATAATCAGAATCGTCCACATTTATTGGTGAAAAAACCTGTGAATTTTAAGTGAAGAAGAAAAACTGAATTCGACCTAATTGTCTCTTTTTATTTGTAAGTCATGATGCACGAAATTATTGCGCGCAGTGCGATATTAGAAGGGATTGCGGGATTATTAAACACATTGGAAACGAATAATTACTACAAACTATAGTCAGAAAAACAACAATAATGTTGCTTGAATACAACAGACTTGTTATTTAATTTGCAAATTTTACTCGTTTTTCTTGCAGAGTGCTTCTGTGTTGGGCACAATCCAATCAAACCTCCTGATTCGGGAGGTCCGAACAAGCGGGGTGCATTCCACCGGAGTGTAGTAGGCAATAATAGGACGGCCCCAGTCGTTTTAACATTAAAGGAGAACTTCCGTATGAAGAAGAAACTAATTTCGTTGGCAGTAGCCGGTGCACTTGCAGCCCCAATGGCTGCGTCAGCACAAGGAACAAATGTGACACTTTTTGGTAGTGTTCAAGCTGAATATGCTACGGTCAATCGTGATGGTCAAAGCAGTCAAGCACTTATCGGTGATGACACTGGTCGTTCAAGATGGGGTATGCACGTTACCGAGAATCTGGGTGGCGGATTAAAAGTAAAAGCGCGTGTTGAATATGGCTTTAGCACAGGTAGTGGCGCTTTGGGAATTGCTCGGGAACGTTGGGTTGCATTGGCTAACGACACCTGGGGTGAAGTGAAATTTGGCCGCGTTCAATCTCCATTTAAAGATTTTGCCGGTGGTATGACCATTGATCCATTTGCATACACAACCCTCCAAGCTTCAGGCAGTGGCGGTACCATGACCGCGTCAGCAAATGGTCTGGGTTCAGGCGCCAATGGTTTTGTAAACAGCGCTGCGCGTTACGATTCACCAAAAGTTGAAGGTTTTAGCTTTTCAGGTTTGTTAATGCCAGGTGACTCTAACCGATTAGATCCAGCAAATCCTATCGCTGCATCAAGCGGTTTTGCTGGTAGTCAATCAAATTCCGGTGGTGAAGATGGTGAATGGGACTTCCAAGTTGCCGGTAAATATGAAAAGCAAATCCAAGGGCATAATTTAGGTGTGTTTGGTGGCTACTCTCGCGATAACGTCAGTACTCGTCAAAGAACACAAGGCTTTAACAACAATGAACACGTCTGGCGTGGTGGTGCAATGTGGAGCTACCAAAACTTTAAACTCAACGGTCAGTACGAGAATATTAACAATGCGGTGGGTGCAGCAACCTGTACTAATGCTGGTCAGTTAGGTAACCCAGTAACAGGTCAGGGCCAACCAAGTGATTCACGTGGGCAGTGCAATTCCGCAATGAATCAAAATGGTAGTGGTAATATCTGGTTTGTGGGTGGTCAGTATGACTTAGGCAATACCAGTCTTATCGCTCAAGGCGGCATGACAAATGCTCATGCAGCCGGTGGCCAAGTAAGTCGTGAAGTAAGTAGCTTTACAGTGGGTGCGATACATAATCTGAGTAAGCGTTCGAGCCTTTTCGGTGGCTATCAGCGCGCAATGGTTGATACAACAAACCCAGTATTTAGAGATAGCAACACCTACTCTGTAGGTATGCGTCACAACTTCTAATCAAAGTTAGTCTTGTAAAAAAGGCACCAATTGGTGCCTTTTTTATTGCTGGAAAGAAATATAATCAATCTTGTTAATTTTTTTGTTAAAAATTGATATCTCAAGAAACATCGATAGATTCTTAAGGAGAGTGGGTAGTTATGAGCATGAAAAAATGGACTGATGAGGAATTGGTTACGACGCGAGATAATCTCGAAGCCTGGAACAAACGGAATAACAATTTAGGTTCCGGCTCAAAATTATGGCTATTTACCGCATTCTTAGGCGCATTTGCCATTTCGACGGGAGTTGCATTTATCTTTCTAGACGGTGTGGATGTGATGAGCATCATATTGATAACTATGGGTGCAATTACGTGCGCATCTTGGTATAAGAGTGAAAAACAACGCAAAGATAATATTACATTTCTTGCCGAAATTAATAAGGAAATTAAATCTCGTAAGATAAAAGATGAACCGAAATCAAAAGACAAAACGGATATGCAGGTAAATGAGATTAAAGAGGATGTGCAGAAAGAATCATCTGTAACGGAACCTCAGGCTGCTGAAAAGAGTTCTAAGAAAATGGAAGAAAAATCAGAATAATAACTTGAATATGAAAACGGGTAATTTATTGGCAGCACTGTTGCAATTCATTACTTCCAGAGTAACTCGCTCAGAAAATTTCATTTACGGGAAGGATCCAAATATACAATTTAATTTAAATCCAGAAGATAGCCGGATTTTTGAGGCGTTGTGTCAATTTTTATGGATTCAAGGAGACCCACAACCACTTATTTTTGATGTGGAAAATGAAGTTTATACGAAACAGGGAATTACGCTGTCAACACTCAAACATCTCGAAGCAATCGGTTTGATTGTTTTTGATGTCAATGGATTCGTTAAAACAGGATTGGGTAAGCATACGCGATTATTTTACAGTGGAAAGCCGACAAAAATAGGTTTCCAGAACGACGGAAATAATTATCTAGACTTGGGGCATGTACTGCTAACAGAGCGTGGTAAAAAAATGGTCTCGGCTTTTAAGTTATCAAGAAATCAGGAATTCTATGAATATGTGATTAAGCGGTGGTTTCAGCAGGAATTGGTTTTATCATCAATACAGATTGGCCGGAATCAGAAAACTGATTTTGATGATCGCGCGTGTTCGACTAAAGAATAAGGATGGCACGATAATCATTAACATTGGTATAAGTTGGTCCAGTAATGACTAAATTGTTTAATTGCTCAAAAAATGTATAGGCATCGTTATTGGTCAAAAATGATGCCGCATTCAATCCCAGTTGCTTTGCACGAATTAATGAATCGGGTGAAATGAGTGCGCCGGCATTATTTTCAGTGCCATCTAATCCATCCGTGTCGCACGCAAGTGCATAAATACCCTTAAGATCAGCAAGCTCAATCAGCAGCGATAGCAGAAATTCAGAATTACGGCCTCCGCGGCCATTGCCTTTGATGGTAACTGTTGTTTCACCACCCGATAAAAGCGCGATAGGCGCTTTTAACAATTGCGGGTGTGAGCGGATCTCCCTCGCCAGCGCTGCATAACTTTTAGCAATCTCCTGCGATTCTCCAGTGACTGTGTCGCCCAATATCAAGGTGGCGATAGTGTGTTCTTGAAAATAGTCTGCGGATGCAAGCAGTGATTGATACGCGCTCGCAATAATTTTGTTTTCAACACGAGAGAAAATAAGGGAGCCGGGTTTAGGTGTTTCACTGGCTGCATGTACTCTGCCTTCAAGTAAAATTTTCCTGACCGATGGCGGTACATTCAGATTGTACTGATCCAGCACGGCAAGCGCATCAGAAAAGGTGGTCGGGTCGGGTGAACAGGGACCAGAAGCAATATGTGTCGCTTCATCGCCGGTAACATCAGAAATAATTAATGCCAGTATGGGGGCCTTGCAGGCTGCGGCGAGTCGGCCGCCCTGAATAGCAGATAAATGTTTGCGGACGGTGTTGATTTCCTGGATGCTGGCTCCACATCGCAATAATTGCTTTGTCACTTCTTTTAGATCTCGCAATGAAATACCATCACTCGGTAACGAAAGCAGACTGGAGCCACCGCCACTGAACAAACAGAGCAATAGATCTTCAGACTTTAACGCCTTAACTGCGGCCAAAATTTCTCGTGATGCTTGTTCTCCATTTTCATCGGGAATCGGATGACCGGCTTCTGTTACCTTAATCTTTTGAGTGGGCAATTTATGTCCATAACGCGTGACTACTAAGCCATCGAGTTGGGCAGAAGACGGCCAGGCGTTTTCGACCGCCAACGCCATAGCCGCGGCAGCTTTGCCAGCCCCGACAACAAGCGTACGGCCTTTAGGAGGACTGGGCAGATGTTGCGGTACGATATGAACCGGATCGGCTGCTTTAACCGCGACTAAAAAACTTTCCAGCAAATAGCTGCGCGGATTCATTTTGTCAGCATGGATTGCAAGTAATGGCCTGTGAAACTGTTTTTATTCACCGCGATTGCTTCGGGTGTGCCTTCTGCAATGATGTATCCGCCGCCGTCGCCACCTTCCGGCCCTAAATCAATAAGCCAGTCGGCCGTTTTGATGACATCCAGGTTATGCTCAATTACCACCACGGTATTACCATGATCACGCAATCTGTGTAAAACTTTCAACAGCAGATCAATATCCTGGAAATGTAAGCCGGTTGTGGGTTCATCTAGAATATACAGGGTGCGTCCCGTATCGCGTTTTGAAAGTTCCAATGATAGTTTTACCCGTTGTGCTTCACCACCGGAGAGTGTCGTGGCCGATTGTCCCAAGGTGATATAGCCGAGACCAACTTCCAATAGTGTTTGCAATTTGCGCGCGATTACGGGTACTGGGGTAAAAAATTCCGCTGCCTTTTCCACAGTCATCTGCAGAATGTCATTGATATTTTTACCCTTATACTGAACCTCCAGTGTTTCCCGGTTATATCGTCGGCCGTGGCATACGTCACAGGTAACATAAATATCAGGCAGGAAGTGCATTTCCACTTTGATCATGCCATCACCTTGACAAGCTTCGCACCGCCCTCCTTTGACATTGAAAGAAAAACGGCCGGGGGCATAACCGCGCTCTCGCGCCTGTGGCACACCGGCAAACAATTCCCGGATGGGGGTAAACAATCCGGTGTAAGTTGCTGGATTGGAGCGCGGTGTGCGTCCGATGGGACTTTGGTCCATATTGATCACTTTATCGAAAAAAGCCAAGCCGTCAATTTGTTGATAAGGTGCGGGTTCGGCGTTACTGGCATAAAGGTGCCGGGCTACCACACGATGTAGCGTTTCATTGATTAACGTAGACTTGCCGGATCCCGAAACGCCTGTAACGCAGATAAATAATCCTACTGGCAGGTTAAGTGTGACATTTTTGAGATTATTACCAGATGCGCCATCAATTCGGAGCATTCGATCTTGATCGGGTTCGTGACGTTTCTCCGGTATTTTGATCGATAATTTGCCAGATAGGTATTTACCAGTCAGAGAATCACTATTTTCCTGGATGGCTTGCGGGCTGCCCTGAGCGACAACGAAGCCGCCATGCTCTCCAGCACCAGGTCCCATGTCGACCACATAATCCGCAATCTGTATGGCATCTTGATCGTGCTCAACCACAATGACACTATTACCCAGATCACGCAAATTCTTAAGCGTATCCAGTAGGCGCCCATTATCACGTTGATGCAATCCGATGGAAGGTTCGTCCAAAACATACATGACGCCAGTCAAGCCGGAGCCGATTTGACTGGCAAGACGTATACGCTGGGATTCACCACCTGACAGCGTATCAGCAGAACGATCCAGGGATAAGTAATCCAATCCGACATTATTGAGAAATTGCACGCGGCTGGAAATTTCCTTGATGATGCGTTCGGCAATGGCATGTTTGTGACCTGTTAATTCAATTTGGTCAAAAAACAGCTTGGCCTTTTTTAACGGGAAAGCACTGATTTCGTAAATTGCCTGTCCGGCAACATGTACATGACGGGCAGCTTGGCATAAGCGTGTACCGCGGCATTCCGGGCAGGTTTGCGCGTTGAGATATTTTGCCAGCTCCTCACGAACCGTCTGTGATTCCGTTTCCTTATAGCGACGTGTCAAGTTGGGAATAATGCCTTCAAAAGCATGTATTTCCTGGTTCTTGCGGCCACCTTCGGTTAAATAGGAGAAATGTATTTTTTCTTTACCAGATCCATACAGAATAATGTTGCGAATAGATTCATCCAGATTCTCAAATGGAATTTCCAGATCAAATTCATAATGTTTTGAGAGTGCTGTTAATAGCTGAAAGTAAAATTGATTGCGCCGATCCCAATTTTTTACCGCACCGGAAGCCAGCGAGAGATGCGGGAAAGCTACTACACGTGCGGGATCAAAAAAAGTGATCTGCCCCAGGCCATCGCATTTATTACAGGCACCCAATGGATTATTGAATGAAAATAATCTGGGCTCTAATTCGGACAGGGAAAAACTGCAAACAGGACAGCTGAATTTGGCAGAAAAAAGGTGCTCATGACCCGTATCCATTTCAACCGCTAAAGCGCGTCCGTCGGAATGGCGTAACGCCACTTCAAATGATTCAGCAAGCCGCTGTTTGGCATCCGGAGAAACTTTCAAGCGATCAACAACAACCTCAATCGTATGCTTTTTGGTTTTTTGCAACTTGGGTAAAGCATCAATTTCATAAACTTCCCCGTCAATCCGCAAGCGAATAAAACCCTGCGCACGAAGTTCATCAAATAACTCAGCTTGCTCACCTTTGCGTTCGACGATTAATGGCGAAAGGATCATTAAACGCGTATCAAGCGGGAGCTGTAATACATGATCGACCATTTGCGAAACGCTTTGTGCTGTCAAAATAATGCTGTGCTCGGGGCAATGTGGGTCACCGACGCGGGCAAACAGCAGACGCAAATAATCATGGATTTCAGTGACTGTCCCTACTGTCGAGCGGGGGTTATGCGAGGTTGCTTTTTGTTCGATGGCGATTGCCGGAGAAAGGCCCTCGATCAAGTCAACATCCGGTTTTTCCATGAGTTGAAGGAACTGCCTCGCATAGGCAGAAAGTGATTCTACATAGCGACGTTGACCCTCCGCATAGAGTGTATCGAACGCGAGTGAGGATTTGCCTGATCCGGATAACCCAGTAATGACGACGAGCTTGTTACGTGGCAGATTGAGACTGATGTTTTTCAGATTATGGGTGCGCGCACCACGTATTTTTATGGATTCCATTGGCTATCTATGTATGAGTCAACCTGCTAATATACCCAACTTTTTGGAAATATCACAACCTGATTCATGTCTGCTTCATCTTCATCTGAAAAAATGTCCCCAGCAGAACTGCGCGCGACCATCGGTTTGGCCGGTGTTTATGGCTTGCGGATGTTTGGATTATTTATCATTCTGCCGGTATTTGCTTTTTATGCTGAGGATTTGCCTGGCGGAAATAACTACACACTGATTGGTATCGCACTAGGGGCATATGGTTTAACGCAAGCCATTTTGCAGATTCCTTTCGGCTGGTTGTCTGATCGTATCGGACGTAAACCTGTTATTTATATGGGTCTGATTTTATTTGCTATTGGCAGTGTGGTTGCTGCCCTTGCAATAGATATTTACTGGGTGATACTGGGCCGCATTATCCAAGGCGCTGGCGCAATCTCGGCTGCAGTGATGGCACTTGCTGCGGATCTCACGCGCGAAGAACATCGTACCAATGCAATGGCTACAATCGGTATGACCATTGGCACTGTTTTTGCCATTTCTTTAATTGTTGCCCCCATTCTGAATCAATGGATTGGCGTTCCAGGGATTTTTGCCATGACAGGTGTATTAGCACTTCTGGCAATGATTGTGATAAAGAAAATAGTTCCTGATCCGCAAATCAGTCGTTTTCATTCTGACACAGAAGCATCGCCCGCAAGTTTTGGTAGTGTATTGCGTGATACACAGTTGTTGCGTTTAAACTATGGTATTTTTGCTTTACACGCTACGTTGATGGGGCTATGGCTAGTTGTGCCACTCACTCTGCGTCAAGCGGGAATGGGAGCGGATGATCATTGGCAGATTTATTTACCCGTTTTACTTTTGTCGATTGTATTAATCATTCCAGCGATTATCTATGCTGAGAAAAAAGCTCAGTTAAAATTTGTATTTGTTGCAGCGATTGCTTTATTGCTGATCGGACAAGTATTGCTGGCAACCACCTTTGATTCTATTTGGGGTACAGCGATTGCGTTATTGGTTTTCTTCACAGCATTCAATTTGCTGGAAGCTAGCTTGCCGTCATTGATCTCAAAGATTGCACCGGTTGGTGCAAAGGGAACTGCAATAGGAATCTACAGTAGCACTCAGTTCCTGGGCGCTTTTGTAGGTGCAGCAGTAGGCGGTTACCTATTTGGAAATTATGGAAGCTATGCGCTATATTCCTTTTGTGGATTATTACTCATCGTATGGTTAATGCTTGCTGTAACGATGAAAGCTCCGGCTGCAGTGCGTTCCAAGATGTATCATGTGCAAGAGATGGATTCGAATAAATCGATAGAACTATCGCGTGAGCTTGCAGCGATACCGGGTGTGCATGAAGCTTTGGTGCTGGTTAATGAGAGAGTGGCCTATCTGAAAGTTGACATGAAAGGTTTTGATGAAGAGAAAGTGATTAAATTGCTAGGGGAGGAGACATAAATGGCATCAGTCAATAAAGTTATACTCATTGGTAACTTGGGAAAAGACCCGGAAACTCGTTACATGTCAAATGGTGATGCGGTAACGAATATTACATTGGCAACGACAGATACCTGGAAAGACAAAAATGGTGAGAAGCAGGAAAAGACTGAATGGCATCGCGTAACCTTTTATCGCAAGCTCGCAGAAATTGCAGGAGAATACTTAAAGAAAGGCCGTCCTGTTTATATTGAGGGTAGGCTGGAAACCCGAAAATGGACTGATAAGAATGGTGTAGAACGTTATACGACGGATATTATTGCAAACGACATGAAAATGTTGGGCAATCGATCAGGAAGCGGTAGCTTTGAATCACCTGATCATGAAGAAGACAATTCTGCTCCTAACCGGTCTTCTTCAGCTAAGGGTACAGGTGGATTTGATGATATGGATGATGATATCCCATTCTAGCCGAATAACTGAATTAACGTTTGTCAGGTAAGCGAAGTACTCCCGTCTGGAGTTCTACCGCGGGGATATTTGATTGGCGACGCGGGGGGGGGTGATGAAAATTCAATACTTTCTATATTGCCGCCAATCTCTCTGGCTATGTTTCTGAACTCAAGCGCTAGCATACATTTTGGGACAATAAATGTTTGCTTAAATCCAGACTTGAAGTGAACAAGAATTTTCATAACATTATTCCAGGTAAGTTTTATTTATTAAAGGGTCAATTAATAGATTCTCAGCAATGATGCTGTTTCTACGACCTAAGAAAAATAAACTTTAGAATATTTTGTTATGGTTCTTTTATCCTAAATTGCCTAATCGATTATTGAATCCTTTGAGTAAGTAATTCAAATTCTCGATAGAAGGAAAAATAATCGTGTTGGTTATATTATTAGATACAGTCTTTATGAATTAAATATATTTCTATTGCGAAATGGAATAAGGATTAATTGTGGTTGCCGATTTCTAATTGAAGGTTTCTTTTATAGCCATGCTGACTAACATATGGATTCCTATGCCGAAAGTATTTACTTCCGAACGATCCAGTAATATGCAAGGTTTGCCGGAATGCCTGCAGTAATGTTTAACAATAAAAAAAGCATCATGGTTAACACAATCAACCGGGCAGACTATCATGTCGGTGTCTTCCAGGAGTTGGGGTAAATGATCTAAGCGATCATTCGCATCGCCATGAAATGCAACAAAACTGCCACCGGAATTTTCTATTAGTCGGCTGTATTCTGGATAAAATTTGATGCGTCCACCCACACATAGCACAGATCGTCCAGCTAAATGATTATTGCTACTATACAGATTACTTTGATTGGTATTGTTAGTGTTGCAAGTTTTAATAGGGAATGAAGTTTTTACCAAGGGCGCCCAATCGATAACAGGAAAATTTTTACGCAAAATCGGAGTAGCTTTGGTGATCTTATGTTCAGGGCAATTGAATTTCAGTTTAAGTAAATTGATTACTTCAAGGATTAACAGATATTTACTCAGTCTAAAGATCAGTCTCTGTAACTTTCGCAAACAGCGCGTTGAGAAGTCATTCGTGTATGTAGAATCAGAAGGAGGATCTTGAAAGTTAGTACCTGATGAGGTAGTTAAAGCCAGTTTCTTTAGAAAGTTCATAATCGAATCTCCTGCAAATCATCAGCAAATAAAAAATTGGCTGGCTGACCTGATGGGAGCAGGCTGGCTGGCTGAGTGTGCCGCTGGAGAAGGAAGAGAAAACTCCAGCGGCATGGGAAAAACTATATCTGGCTTTGTAACCAGTTATGGATACCGATTTTTTGCATGACAGCAAGCTGAGTTTCCAACCAGTCAATATGTTCTTCGGTATCTTCCAAAATACGTTCAAAAATTTCCCGTGAGACATAATCTTGTACTGATTCACAAGCAGCTATTGCTGCAAGCAAGGTCTCCCGCGAGATATATTCAAGTTTAAGATCGCATGCGATACATTCTTCAGCGGTTTCACCAATCATTAATTTGCTAAGATCTTGTAAATTTGGCAGACCTTCCAATAAAAGAATCCGCTCAATCAGTACATCAGCATGTTTCATTTCTTCACAAGATTCTTCGAATTCGTGTTTCCCAAGACTGTTAAACCCCCAGTTTTTATACATGCGGGCGTGAAGAAAATATTGATTAATGGCAGTCAGTTCGTGTTGCAGTTGCTGATTTAGCCAGCGAATAATATCTAAGTTACCTTTCATTTTTTAGCTCCTAAGACAAATATCTTTTTATGTGTTGGATTCAGAGGAAAAGATATCGCTCTGGTATTTTACGCTTTGCTTGCTTGTCGCCACCTTTGCATGATGGCCCTAAACATTTTTCCACTAAATACCCGGCATAAGTCCAAATCATGCATCTGCTTGACTGCGCAGTCATGATGGTTTCATGCGTAGCGATATCGGTAACAACTTACAAGCATAAATATACATGATATGTGCCTTTTATCCACTATTTGTTCAGAATTAACTTGCCATTCCGTGTGCGGCGTAGCGAGTATTGTTCGCCTTTATGCAGAATAAATACGATATCGCCATTCCTGAATAAGGCATCGCTGTCAATCAATGTACTTAAATCTGGTAGTCTAGGTTGAAGCAAATTTTTTATTTTAGTTTGGGGTAATTTTAAAATATCCATCTTAGGTCATAAATGTTAATGAGAATGATTCTCATTATAACATTATTTTAATAGCACGCAAGACTTAGATAACAAATTGTTAAAATAAGATATGCATACACTAAATTGTTCTCGCAGTTACAGCATAATGAGATTTCTAATTTGTATTATTATGCATGTATAGAATTCTATTAGACTATATTGGAGATGGTGTTTGACATGTGTAAAATGTGTATACTGTGCGTGCTTCTCCCCATTGCAAGCTATTGAGATACATGAGGAAAGAATGCTGCATGCATACTGATAAACTAAACGCTTTCAATTTTCAACACGCATGATTGAACGGCGTAATTTCTATCGAATTCTTCATGTTCAACCGGATGCACCGATGACGGTGATCAAGGAAAGTTACCGGGTATTACTGCAGAAACTTAAAACTCATCCAAATCTCGCTGGTCCAGATCTGGACGAGAACTTGCTTAATATTGCTTATAACACGCTGCGAGATTCGCTGAAGCGAGCTGCTTATGATCTTGATTTGCTGAAGCGTCATCATATTAAAACGCTCAGTCAGGGGGCATTTGGTTCGAATACAAGTTTCGAAGCAGAAGTAGATAAACAGAAGAATGAACGAACTGCACAGCTGAATCAACGCAACTATTATCGAATTCTTCAGGTTCAGCCTGATGCGCCCATTGCTACGATTACAGCAAGTTATCAAGCACTAAGGAAGAACTCATCGCAAGAAACTGCATTACTTGATGAGGCTTACCGTGTTCTTTCTAGTCCTGACGCGCGCAAGCAGTATGATGCCATTTTTGCTGGTAGCTTATTTCATGCTGACGGGAAATCTGCCCATCAAAATACTAGTCTACCCGGGTTTCCAGTCCAAGTTAAAAGTACGCCGCAGTTTGCTATAGAATCGTATCGGGCAGTAATTACACATTACTGTTCCTTCTGTAAGACGCCGTATGTGCCACAAGCAAATATTTATCAAAGTGAAAGCTGTCTGGAATGCGTAAGCCCACTGCTTGTTTTGCAGCATGAGAATTTTGAAACATCGCGCCGGACAATGATGCGGATCAATATCAGGGGTGAGTTTGTATTTTACTTATTTTGGCCGGGTAGGCCTTGTCAAGGCATATTTCAGGATTTGTCACCCACAGGAATTCGCTTCTTAACTCAGGTGATGCTTGATCCAAATGATATTATAAAAATCGATGCGCCTAATTTTCAGGCGGTGGCTGAAGTAACGCATAAACGCAATGAAGGCGGGGGAATTTCTGTTGGAACACGCTTTATTGCCGTGAAATTTGATCAGCAGCATGGGAATTTTGTCAAAGTACAGGTCTGAGCCTGGCTATATTGAAATGTCAGTTTTCCTCTGGAGCTGGTTTTCTTGGAACAGATTAAATTAAGTTAACCGGTATTTTGAAATATGCAATTCCGTTTGTTTCAACCGGTGGTAATTTTCCAGCTCTGATATTTACCTGTATCGAGGGTAACAGCAAATTGGGCATTTCTAAAGTCGCATCGCGTTTGCTGCGCATTGCTACAAACTCATTTTGATTGATACCATCGTGTACATGAATGTTATGGAGACGTTGCTGTGCGACTGTACTTTGCCACGCAGCAGTGCGATTGGTAGGTGGATAATCATGGCACATAAATAATCTTGTCTCCGGCGGAAATGCCAGTAATTTTTGGATGGATTCAAATAACTTACTTGCATCGCCGCCAGGAAAGTCTGCGCGTGCAGTACCAATATCTGGCATGAAAAGCGTATCACCGACAAAGATAGCATCGTCAAATTGATAAGCCGTATCAGCAGGTGTGTGGCCGGATACGGAGATGGCCCTAGCCGTTAATTTCCCAACCTGAAATAGCTCGCCTTCCGTAAATAAGTGATCAAAATGATGACCATCTGGAATAAACGCGTCATCGAGATTGAAAATTTTCTTGAAAGTCTCCTGCACGGCAGGAATATTATTGCCGATACCAGTTTTCCCGCCCAATCGATTCTTAAGATAATCTGCGGATGATAAATGATCCGCGTGCGCATGCGTTTCAAGTATCCACTCAACCGATAAGTGGTGTGCGTCAATAAATGCGATCAATTTGTCAGCCGAGTGCGTACTTGTTCTACTTAATTTGGGATCGTAATCCAGAACTGGGTCAATAATGGCGCAAATGCCACCTGGTTCATCAAAAACAATATAACTGACAGTCCAGGTTTCTGGATCAAAGAATGCATTGATATTTGATTTAATTTTATTTTTCTGCCAATTTAATTAGAATTACTACATGTTATGATATATAATAGTATATATCATATGATAGCATATCTACGCAATTGATATGAATGGGTTTGTGTTTCTTAGCAGGAGAACGAGAATGTATGTGAATCTGGATTCAGTGCCATGGCATGCGGCAGGTGGCGGGTTGATGATTGGTGCCGCAGTAGCATTGTTGTTGCTATTTAACGGACGTATCGCAGGTATATCGGGCATCGTGGGTGGATTATATCGAATGCAGAAAGGCGATATTGGTTGGCGTGTCATTTTTATTTTAGGATTGATTTTATCCGTGGCTATTTGGAAGTTCTTTTTTGTTTTGCCAGAGATCGCTATTGAAACCAACTATACGATGTTAGCATTGGCAGGTTTCTTAGTCGGTTACGGTACACGCCTGGGTTCTGGTTGCACCAGTGGTCATGGGGTTTGTGGAATATCAAGACGGTCGCCGCGCTCAATTGCGGCGACAACAGTATTTATGCTTGCTGGTTTTATGACAGTCTATTTGATACGGCATGTATCTACTTTTTAGCTCGGATAGGCCTAAATCAAGGAGGCATTCAATGGTTAATTTTATCGCATTGCTATCAGGGATTGTTTTCGGCTTGGGAATTATCTTGTCTGGCATGGTAAATCCTGCCATAGTTCTGGCGTTTCTTGATATAACAGGTAACTGGGATTCTGCACTGCTATGGGTTATGGGCGGTGCTGTGGCTGTGGGTTCTATCGCTTTTGCGCTGGCAATGAAACGTACAAACAGCTACTTGGGTTTATCGATGCAGATACCTGCTGTCACAAAAATAGATGGCCGCTTGCTTCTTGGAAGTCTTGTTTTTGGCGTTGGTTGGGGAATAGCGGGAATTTGTCCCGGGCCGGCCGTGGTATTGGCTGGAACAGGAAGTATTGACGCACTGGTATTTCTTGTCGCCATGCTATTAGGCATGGGTATTTACCAAAACCTGCAAGGACGTGGATAAACTACTTACAGATTGTATGAAAATAATCTAGAATTTTAACCATTATCAATCGAATGCATTTATCATTCAGGCTTTAACTTGTTACGCACTAACATTAGGTAATTTTTTATGAAAACAGATTCAGTTTTACACGATATCGCAGCGCTACATACATCTGCTTCTGCTGCTTGTGCTTTGCTGAAAATATTGGCTAATGAAGATCGGTTGCTCATCTTGTGCGAACTGAGTCAGGGAACCCGGAATGTGGGTGAACTTGAAGAATTGTTGGGTATTCATCAGCCTACACTCTCGCAACAACTGACCGTTCTGCGGGAAGAGAATCTGGTCGCAACAGAGCGTAAAGGTAAATATATATACTATAGTGTGGCAAGTCAGGAAGCCCTTAAAATTATGGAGACTTTATATAGTCTGTATTGTAAGAATCAATCCACCTGAAAGAATAAACATCAATCACGATGCAGAGGGCTATTTTGCGATAGGATTTCGACAGAACAAATAGCGGGTGCTACGGCGGCGATTGTGACCGATTGATAAAGGAGTAGGATATGCGCCTGGATATTACCAAACTTGATCACAAACTGTCGGTTGCCGGTCAAATCAGTATTGATGACATCACCAAGATTGCAGCCGCTGGTTACAAATCGATCATTTGTAACCGCCCGGATTACGAAGGTGGCGAGAACCAGCCGGGCAGTGAAGAACTGGAGGCAACGGCCAAGTTACTGAATATTACTTTTGTCTATTTACCAATCAGGATGGGTAGCATACCCATAGAGCGTGCGGAAGCTTTTCAAAAACTAATGATTGAGTTACCGAAACCGGTTTTGGCATTTTGCGGTTCTGGCATGCGCGCGACTGCTCTGTATCAAATGACTAGGCAGAATAATCAAGACGACCCAGAGGCGCAGGAATCTGTCGTGGCAGCCTGTAACTGGGATAATGCCTTTGATGTGGTTGTCGTAGGCGGTGGCTCGGCTGGCATCGGTGTTACTGCAAGCCTGCTTAAACGGCGGCCAATGCTACGTATCGCAATTATCGAACCAAGTGATAAACATTATTATCAGCCTGCTTGGACACTGGTTGGGGCCGGCGCCTATGATATCGCCGAAACAGTGAAACCGATGGCTGATATTATTCCCAGGAATGCTGAATGGATTCAGGCGGTCGCGTCTGGATTTGATCCGGAACACAACAGAGTGCATTTATCTGATGGTCGTGTGATGGGATACCGGCAATTAATTGTTTGCCCGGGTATACGTCTGGCATGGGAAAAGATTGAAGGATTGGAAGAAACACTGGGTAAGAACGGTGTTACTTCAAATTACCAGTATGATCTGGCGCCTTATACCTGGTCCCTCGTCAAAGAACTCAAAGCCGGAAAAGCAATTTTTACCCAGCCGCCAATGCCGATCAAATGTGCGGGCGCACCACAAAAAGCCATGTATCTTTCTTGTGATCACTGGATGCGTGCCCAATGTCTGGAAAATATAGACGTTGAGTTTAACACAGCAGCTGCTGTGTTATTTGGCGTGGCTGATTTTGTTCCACCCCTAATGGAGTATGTCAGACGCTACCATGCAAAATTGTTATTCAATTCTAATCTGGTCAAAGTGGACGGGAATAAAAAGATCGCCTACTTTGAAAATAAAGGCAATGATGGAGCGGTAACCCTCGAAGCGAAACCTTTTGACATGCTGCATGTGACGCCATCACAAGTTGCTCCGGATTTTCTTCGCAATAGTCCTCTGGCAGATGCGGGTGGTTTTTGCAAAGTGAATGAAAAGACACTGCAGCATACCGATTACTCGAATATATTCTCACTGGGCGATGCTTGTTCATCGCCAAATACGAAAACGGCCGCAGCAGCCAGGAAGCAAATTGTTGTGGTGGCCGAGAATCTTCTGGCAGCAAAAGAAGACCGGGAACTGACGACTATCTATGACGGTTACGGCGCCTGTCCGCTGACTGTGGAAAAGGGCAAAGTTATACTGGCTGAATTTGGTTTTGGTGGAAAATTATTACCCACATTTCCATTCGATCCAACAGTGCCGAGAAAGGTCTACTGGTTTCTTAAAACGACAGTTTTTCCATGGATCTATTGGAATGGTATGCTAAAAGGCAAGGAATGGCTTGCTCGTCCCGGTAAATTAAGCTGAGCATGTGGATATTCTGCTGATCAGTATTCTGCTTGGCGCTGCTACTGGCGCTATATTGGCACTGATTGGTGCTGGCGGCACGATCATTGCAGTCCCGCTACTGATGTTTGGATTGCATCTGGTTGTCGCCGAAGCCGCTCCGATTGCTTTGTTCGCCGTGTGTTTGTCTTCTGCTATCGGCGCGTTAATTGCGCACAGGCAAGGAAAAGTGCGTTATCGGGCAGCGGGGTTTATTGCGATTACCGGTGTTGTGACTGCACCCATCGGCATATGGCTGGCGCAGAAACTGCCTAATGCGCCACTAACATTTTTGTTTGCACTGGTTTTGTTTTATGCTGCAATCAGCATGTTGCGGCAAAGTAAGGTGCAGGATGATCTGGTGAAAAATATCACAGACCTTCAATCTGATCCCGCTTCAATACCTTGCCAGCTAGCCTATGAGCAAGGCCGTTTAGTATGGACTTGGCCGTGTGCCTGGGCATTGGCATTATCCGGAATTGCAACCGGGTTCTTATCCGGATTGCTGGGCGTCGGGGGCGGCTTTGTCGTTGTGCCGGCGTTAAGGAAAGCAACCAATCTTTCGATGCAATCTATTCTTGCAACATCCCTGGCAGTTATCGCGCTTATTTCTGCTGTAGGTGTTGTTTCTGCAACCTTTATCGGCGGGATGAATTGGACTATTGCGCTACCTTTTGCTGCCGGCGCATTGGCAGGTATGTTGATCGGGCGAATTTTTGCCCATTTTCTTGCTGGCCCGAAACTACAGCAAGGGTTTGCTGTAGTTTCCATGGGGGTATCGGTGTGGATGATTATCAGATTGTTCTGGATGGGTTGATGAATAGGATCAAAGCTCAATTCAGCATGATCTCACGAAGTTTTTCTTCCAGCGGCGGGCGCAAACCGGTTTTACGGGCATCCTCAATGGCTACTTCCGGATCAACACCTTTGGTGATTCGATAGCTAGCCCACATGGCACTTGCCCGGTTACCCGATCCACAATGGATGAGTATCGGGGCTTGAGCTGATTCGACCACTTTGGTAAATGCGGCCAGCTGTTCTTTAGTGATCCCAGCAACGGTCGTCGGAATGTTGACATACATCATGCCGGCAATATCGACCAATGCTTTCTCCTCCATAACGCCTTCGTTTTTGGTGCGTAAGTCAATAATGGTTTTGAAACCAGTAGCAGCCAATGCTGGCACACCGCCCTCGCTAATCATTCCTGATAAAGCAATTTGTTCCGTAGCGCGGCTGTAATTTTGTACCGCAATAACTTGATGGCCAAAAGGCACCCGGCCAGCAGCCTGCGTCATGCTGGTAAACAGAATGGCCACAAATGCCATCAGAATGATAGAGTATTGCATAGAAAGCCCCATTTGCTGTGTTAAGTAAGAAAAGAATGTTTTCATTGTAGCCGTACTGAATAATTAAATACAAATTATTCCTATTAATCCTGGTCTATTGGATAGGCATAACACAATTTGCCCTACCATTGAAGAGAGCTACTTATGCCCCATGAACAAGTTTCTGCACCCGATAAAACACCCGCGTGGCATAGCTACTCGCCGTCGCAGGTACTGGAAGAGTTTAAAACCGGGCATGATGGTTTATCGCAAACGGAAGCGAAGTTGCGCCTTGAACAGTATGGCGCCAATCGATTGAAACCACCCAAACCACAAAGCAACGTCATTCGCTTTTTGTTGCAATTTCATAATGTACTGATTTATATCTTGCTCGCTGCGTGCAGCATGACCGCTTTTCTAGGGCACTGGGTCGATAGTGGCGTTATTCTCGGCGTGGTGGTCATCAATGCCATCATCGGTTTTGTTCAGGAAGGCAAAGCGGAAGAAGTACTGAATGCTATCCGGTGCATGCTGTCGCTTAACGCGATCGTTCAGCGCGATGGTCAGCGGATACAGATTCCAGCTGATCAACTGGTGCCTGGCGATATCGTAGTGCTGCAATCCGGCGACAAGGTACCGGCTGACTTGCGATTGGTCGACTGTAAAAACCTGCGTATCGAAGAGGCAGCGCTAACCGGAGAATCGGAAGCTGTCGAAAAATCCATTCACGCAGTCGAGGCCGTGACGGCGATCGGGGATCGGTTTTGTATGGCCTATTCGGGTACGCTGGTGGTTTATGGCCAAGGCTCGGGCGTGGTGGTTGCTACCGCTCAACATACCGAGATTGGGCGTATCAGTCAGATGATTGCACAAGTCGATAAGCTGACATCACCTTTGTTGCGGCAAATGGCGATCTTCGGCCGCTGGCTGACGCTGCTAATTTTACTGCTGGCAACTGGCATTTTTGTTTATGGATTGTTACTGCATGATTACCCGGTTAATGAGATGTTTATGGCGGCCATCAGCATGGCTATCGCTGCGATTCCAGAAGGATTGCCTGCCATCATGACGATAACTTTGGCGCTCGGCGTGCAGAATATGGCGCGGCGTAACGCGATTGTTCGTCACCTGCCTGCGGTAGAAGCATTGGGTGCGGTGACCGTTATCTGTACCGATAAGACCGGAACGTTAACACGTAATGAAATGACTGTGCAGAGCGTGATAACTGCTGATGATCAATTCCAAGTTAGCGGCGTTGGTTATGCGCCAACGGGTGGTTTTAGCCGGGATGGGAAGGAAATTCCGATTACTGATTATCTCGAGATGCTGGATATGTTTCGAGCAGGGATGTTGTGTAACGAAGCATCGTTGCGTCAGCAGGATGGTACCTGGAGCATTCACGGTGATCCGACAGAAGCTGCGCTCATTACTTTAGCAATGAAAGCTACGTTGGATCCGGCCATTGAGCGGAAAACACTGCCTCGAACGGATGTCATTCCGTTTGAATCGGAACATCGTTTTATGGCGACGTTGCATCAGGATCATGCCGGGAATGGCCTGATATATGTCAAAGGTGCGCCGGAAGAAGTGCTGGCAATGTGCAGCCATCAGCGTAGCCGAGGGGAAGATCAGCCGATTCAGCTCGATTTCTGGCATGCCAAAATACACGAAGCAAGTGCGACAGGGCAGCGCATACTGGCCATGGCCAGTCGTGCGATTCAAACCAAACAGAAAGTATTACAGATTTCTGATGTTGAAGCAGGTTTCACGCTGCTTGGTCTGGTGGGAATTATTGACCCGCCGCGTGAGGAAGCCATTGTCGCTGTAGACAAATGCCATAGCGCAGGTATTCGCGTCAAAATGATTACCGGAGATCATCGTATTACCGCTTGCGCGATTGGCGCGAAATTAGGTATAGGTAATGGTCAGAATGCTGTAACAGGAATTGAGCTGGATAAGATGGACAGCGCACAACTGCACAAAATGGCCGGAGAAATAGATATTTTTGCACGTGCAAGCCCTGAGCATAAACTCCGGCTGGTTACGGCGCTACAGGACAATGGTGAAATTGTTGCCATGACAGGTGACGGTGTGAATGATGCGCCAGCCTTAAAGCGTGCCGATATCGGCGTTGCCATGGGGAAAAACGGTACTGAAGTAGCGAAAGAAGCGGCTGAAATGGTGCTGATGGATGACAATTTTTCTTCGATTACACATGCGGTGGAAGAAGGTCGAACGGTCTACGACAACATCCGCAAAACGGTTGTTTATATTCTTCCAACCAGCGGCGGTGAGGCGGGTGTTTTGATACTCGCCATTATTCTGGGGATGGCGCTACCTATTACGCCGGTGCAGATTTTGTGGATCAATATGGTGACGACTGTAACGTTGGCAATTTCGCTTGCATTCGAACGACCTGAAAGCGGTGCCATGTCACGCCCGCCCCATGACCCCAATGCGCCTATTTTGTCGGGATTCCTGGTGTGGCGTATTGTTTTTGTTGCATTATTGATGATTGGTGGTGTTTTTACTTTGTACTTCTGGGAAACCGTGCAAGGCGCAAGCATTGAACTGGCCCGGACAGTGGTTGTGAATGTGCTGGTGATGTGCGGGATAGTCTATTTGTTCAATTGCCGCTATTTGATGGCTTCCGTGTGCTCGCGTCAAGGATTGCTGGGTAATCGTTATGTTTTATTGGCTGTCGGGCTATTGTTGATACTGCAATTGCTGTTTACCTATTTGCCTGTGATGCAGCAGCTATTTGGCACGACTGCTTTGGATGCAGCGGCCTGGGTACGCATTATCGCAGTCAGTTTGTTGCTATTTCTGATCATTGAACTTGAGAAATACTTGTTGCGGCGGAGGGGTGTCAAAGATCTATGAGATGCTAACTCAATTGAAATAGATTGGTTGTGATTGCAAGGAAGGTTGAGGGCAATCTGTCTTATGGCCTAAAATAAATTGCCCCATTTCTCATCCGAAGATAGCAAAGGCTATTTTACAGTGCTGCCAAGAATGCTACGAGATCGGCTTTCTCATCTTCAGTCAGACCCATGCTAAAGCGATTGTTGTAAAACTCAATAACGGCTGGCAAATCTGCAGCAGAGCCATCGTGGAAGTAGGGTGGCCGTGAAGCGACCGAACGTAAGATAGGTCCTTTAAAGCGGCCAATATCTTTCCATTTACCGGTGATTAAAGCGCGACCAGGATCAGTTGTTTTAATGATTTCGTTAGTTGTTTTGTTTTTCAGCGTATACAAAGGCATATCCGGTGTCCGGCGCGATTCATCAGCGATACCGATGTCTAGTGGCATGGGTGTTGAGTGATTACTCGAGTTCGGCGTGTTATGGCACGTTGTGCATGTGCCTGGCAACACGCTCACGCTTAAGTCATCGTTGATCCCTTTTACGCCGGCGATCTGGATAGGCTTTGTATTAAACAATGCTTGGCCACGTGCAATCGCGGCACGTGCGTTGTATAAGTGGAATCTAGATTTCTTTGATTTCTGCAGGTGATAATCGACAATTTGAAGGCTTATTCGAATTACAGATAGAAACAGTAATAATTAAATAGAAATAATTTATTAATTATAATCAGTTATACATTATATGTATTCGTATATCTATTGAGAATTGGAATTAGATCGATTCTTGTTGCTTGCATCGATCCCATCCTGATCTGCGATCAGAGATAAATCGAATGGTATCGGAAATCGCAGTGCGATGGGTGATAGTGCGGAATGGTTATTGCATTACCTGGAGAGATCTGACTGATTGTTATTTCGAATAGTGTGGGCAATCAATACGGCAGATTGCCAAAGATTCAATATTCTATTAACGTCGTCCATCGTACCAAATCGGCAGCTTTTTCTTGTCTTGTAAGGTTTTTCTTGGACTAAAGAGGACGCGGAATATCTGACCGGCAATTTCACGGCCGGTGTACAGTAGTACTTTGCGGGGTGAAGTGACGAGCGGGTGGCGGGTGAGGATGGTAAATTTCAGGCCGCGTTTGCGTCCCCATTGTTTGAGCAATTGACTGAGGTCGATTTCATCGGCGGCGAACAATTCCTGATTAAATCCGCCTACATCGCGAAACGCGTCTGCGCGGCAAACCACCAAAGCACCGGATGCCCAACGGAACGTAACTGAAAACGCGGTCCATAACTGCATTGCGGCGTTACCCCACCACGGCAGGTTGGGCATGTGCATGACGCTGCCGCAGCCAACATGTTTGCCGCCTTCAATCATTTGTAAAATATCGGCCACCATACCGGGATTGAGCAAGCTGTCGGCATCGACAAACAGTAGCCAGTCTCCCGTTGCAGCCGCTGCACCAGTGTTGCGGGCGCGGCCGATCTGATTGATCGGTTCAAACACAACTTTAGCACCGGCTTGCGTGGCCAGTTCCGCGGTTTTATCGGTTGAGTTGTTGTCCACGACGATCACTTCGTGGGTAAAGCCGGGTTTCTGATTGGTGCTGACTGATTCTTGAATCGAATTCAGACAATCCAGGATCAATTGTTCTTCGTTAAAAGCGGGGATGACGATGGATAGGTGCATGGGTAAACGCAGGAATTTCGGTGAGAGTGCTGTCAACTGAATGAAACGATAGTGGAGAGCGGGAATGACCGCTCTCCACAGCAAGATTAGAACTCGCCTTGTTTGATATAAGGTTGTGACCACAGAATGACTTGCATCAAGACTGATTTGCGCCACGCATCTTGCATACGATCCACATCATCACGGGAGTGGCCGGCTTTTTCCAGGAATGGACGCAGCGTGGTGGTGATCGGAATGAGTAATGCAAAAATGTAATGCAAGTGAATGATCGGCACTGATTTTATGTTGTCGGTAGTATTTTTCTTCGAGGTGTGGTGACGTAACCCGATTTCGTACTGGTAGTTGAGCCAATCTTGGTTGTATTCGGCTTTTGCAGTATCCAGAATCCATTGGCCAAAGCGTTTACGCACACCGCCTAAATAATCCATATTAGGTGTGCCGTCGGCCGCATTGGTGAAATAGTGCAGCAGGAAAGGTGTCGAGCCTACAAAACCATACCAAACATCCAGAATTTGTTCGGTTTGGTCTTTGAGTATGTCGTGCGACATTTTCAGATAGCGCACATCATCATCGCCAAACAAAGTAGCTTGTTTCAGATTGGCAAAATCATCGAGTGATACGGGGGACTTTGCAAGCGAAGCACTGCCATAGGTGTAGCCAGGTATGTTTGTTGTCATAAAATTTCCTTTTGTTGGATGGGTTAATCAGCATAGGTAACAGAGCAGATCGTTACGCTATGCATTTGATATCATGCGGTTATGCAATGAATTCTTGTTAAATTATATAGAAAAATAAGCCGATTGAGTATTTGAATGGCGGATTCTACAGGATTGATAATTTGTGCGGGAATACTTTTTGGGATGGGATTAGTTTTCGTGCGTTGTCAATAAGCCATCCAGCCAGTTTTTCCAGTGCTGATATTTTTCTGATAATGTGCTGTTTCCGCAGTTGATTGCTATTTTATTAGCCTGCTGGTGGCAGTTTATTTTAAGCCCGGAGGCGAGTAGCGCAGCACCTTGAAGGCTTGCTTCTTTTTGCTGTAAATGGAAAACCGGGAATGGCACACACTGAGCGATACCTTGCTGCAAACAAGGTAACTCGGACAAGCCGCCGGATAGATAGACTTGAGTCAGCGGCGAGTGGTGATGGAAATCTTCCAGAATGCGTGCAACCCGGAAAATGATAGCTTCGAGCATTAGTGCGGTAATTTGTTGCGTGGTCAAATCGAAGACAGATTGAGAAAAATAAACTCCCCAATCCTTGCGGAAATACGGTGCGCCTAAACCACTCGGTTCCGCCAGGCAGTAAATGTCGTTACTTGCCAAATCTTCAATGCAACAATCTCTCACAGGATAAGGCGCCAGTGCAGCGGCGATGGAATTGAGCGTGCCTTCAACGGCAAATTGCACCTGCTGATTCTCATTTTGGTAAACCAATGTTTGAAGGTAGCCATCAAACGCCAGTTCATTCTTGGCGAGGGAACGAATCACAAATCCGCCGGTGCCGAGATTAACCAATGCGCCGGTTGGGCTATCGGTTAGGCTGGCGATTAGTGCGGCCGATTGGTCACCTACACTGGCTTGTAGCGTCAAACCGAAATCCGGTAAAGATAAATTTAATCCGGTTGAAGGTTTGATTTGCGGCAGAATCGAGCATGGAATATCGAAGAGTTGGCATAAAGTGTCTGACCAGTGCTGCCGGCGGATGTCCATCAGCAAGGTGCGTGCAGCCATCGATGCATCAGTGAGAAAATGTTGGCCATGTGTCCAGCGCCAAATCAGAAAAGTATCCAGCGTACCTGCCAGCCATTCGCCCTGCATAAGCTTCTCACGCCATGCCGGATTTTCCTGCAATAGGACGCTGAGCTTGGGAGCAAAATAATAAGCAGTCAAACGTAAACCGGTCAGGTTATGAATGGTGTCTGTCGATGCATGCAGGCGATCACAACAGCTCGCGCCCCGATCATCTTGCCAAGAAATCAGAGGCGTTACCGGATGACCGTTGATTTTGTCCCAGATCAGGAAAGACGAACGCTGGCTGCATAACCCTAGGGGAAGATTAATGCCGGTTTGAGCAATACATTCTTTTAGTACCTGTTCGGCAATTACAGCATAATCGAGCGCATTACTTTCATAGTGTCCATTGTGACAATCAATGGCAGGTGCAGAGCGGGCGACGATAGGCTGGAGATTTCCCCGCTGATCCATTCCAGCAGCTTTAATGGATGTTGTGCCCAAATCGAGAGCAACTGCCGAGGTTAGTGCGTGATCCATTGTTTGCTGCAGTCCTCAACTTCTTGGTGAATCCTAGCAGCGTCCCAATGCATCGTGTCGGCTACGCGTAGGGCAATTTGCTGCAACTCGTTTTCTGTCAACCTGGCTAGAATGAGTAATGGCATACGGCGGCGCAACAAATCTTCCAAGTGGATAACCATTTCCGTGGCGGCACAATGTATCAGATCGGCTACAATAAACGGGAGAGACGGGATGATGCGTTGCGCCAAATCAGCTTCTGTTTCAATGCTGCGAAGAATCTCAGTTATTCGTGTGCCATGACGATGCAGCAGCCATCTCGCACTTTCTGTATCAATGCCTAGCTGCGTTGCTTGGCTTAGCATGCGGGTAGACCAGTCTGAAAAATTTTCCGGTGGCGCCCAGGGAAATAATCGATCCTGGGTTGCACAGGGAAGAACGGTGTCCAGTTGTGAGCACACGGTATCGACGATACGGGCGGCATCCTGGCGTGACGAAGTTATTTTTCCACCGACGGCATAATGTACCCCGTTTGGGGCAGATTTTAATTCCCAATCGCGGCTGACCGCAGACGGTGAACCAGAGGAAGCCATTTGAGTATTTTTTTTAAAAACGCGCACTCCGGCAAAACGACTGATAATATCCGATTCTTTCCACGGCGTTTTCAAATAATTATTGGCGGCGGCCAGCAAATAAGCAATATCACTCGCATCAATAGTTACCTGTTCGGCATTCTCTTTGAAATCGGTATCGGTTGTGCCTAACAGTGTTAAACCATACCAGGGAATCATAAAAAACACGCGGCCATCTGATTTTGCCGTTAGCAATAAGGCTTCATCTTTCAGCACGGCGGGCATGACCAGATGAATCCCTTTCGCAAGGCGGCACCATTCGCGGCTTAGCGTTTCTTTTGACAGCCACTGACCGGTGGTGAAAACAATTTGCTTGGCACTGAATTTCTGCTCGGTTTGAGTGAGCTGATCCTGAACGATTGCCCCATCCGCTTTTCCGCTGGTTTCCAGTAACCGAACCAATTTGCAGTAATTGATGCAGCTGGCACCGGCACCCTGTGCGCCTGCGATTAATTCCAATACCAGTCGCGCATCATCGGTTTGCGCGTCGGCGTAAGTAAAACCACCTTTTAGTGCCTGTTCATCGAGGCAAGAGAAATGTTCAATGAATTGTTTGGGATTGAGATAGTTGTGACGCATTTGTGGATTGGTATCACCGGCCAGAAAATCATAAAGCGTTAGCCCTAATTTCAGTTGAAGCCGGTTCATTCGTTGCTGTGCGTAAACGGGGACACCAAAACGCAGTGGCCAGACACGGTGAGGCGCTGTATGTAGCAGCATTGTTCGCTCTTTGAGCGATTTGCTGACCAGCTTGAAATCATAGGTTTCCAGGTAGCGCAGGCCGCCATGGATGAGTTTGCTGGATGCCGATGAGGTGGCGCTGGCCCAATCGCCTTGCTCGACGATGACAACTTTCAGACCGCGTAGCGCCGCATCATACGCGGTCCAAGCACCATATATGCCGCCGCCGCAAACCAGGAGATCGAAGTGTTGGTTTTGTAGCGTTGCAAAATTTCTTTTCATTGATCGCGCAGCATCAGCGCTTGATGGGGTAAATCGCTGATGAGAATATCAACACTCAATTGCAAAGCTGTATTGATTTCTGAGTCAGTGTTACAGGTATAAACGGCGATACACTTGCCATGCTCACGCAGTAGGTCGACGATCGCTTGATCCACATTCGCAATAGGCAGGCAAAGTCCATGAAGAAAAGCGTGTGTGTTTAATAGCTCGCGTACATCTGTGATGGTTTGCGTGGTTTCAAAGTTGTACACTAAGGGAGAAGCCGGATTGTACCGGTACGCATACACTAGGCTGGGAAGATTGAATGATGAAACAATGATCCGTTGATCAAGGTTTTGACCGACCAGATCAAGTGTCTGGCGGATTTTTAATTCGTGACGGGCAACAGGTTCCCAGTCACGATTCTTGATTTCAAGCAATAAACGGCAGCGGTCACGATAGGTGAGCAGAAAATCTTGCAGGGTCATAATGCCCTCGCTTTCAGATTCCGGATTAATCAGCGCTTTAAGCTGATGATAATCAAAATCGTCGATATGCTTATCGCTCAGTCCGATTCTATCGAGAAAACAGTCATGCCAGAGTACCGCAATTTCATCCCGGCTCAACTGCACATCCGTTTCAATACCATCAATCGCATACCCTAATGCTTTATCAAAAGCGTTCCGGGTATTCTCCATCGCTTCCGTATTTGCGCCGCGGTGGACAAACACCAAGCAGTTTTCAGGTGGATAACGGGTTTTGCCTGGCATCTATTGACGGATGGTTATTGCACTGCTGCTTGCAGTAATTCAATAATGGCTGGGTCTTTGGCAATTTCGAGTGCAGTTTTTTCCGTCTTGCTTTTAATGGCCGGGTTTGCACCTTTTGCCAGCAATATTTTCACTGCGTCGGCATGGTCATGTAAAGCAGCCCACATCAGCGGTGTAATGCCATCTTCATTTTGCAGATCAATTTTAGCGCCATTTTCCAGTAATTTTTCTATGACTGGCGTATGCCCGTTCTGCGCCGCCAGAATGAGTGCTGTAAAACCATTGGAAGCCTTGTGATCCACTTTGGCACCATGTTTGATCAATGCATCGACAATTTCAGTATTGCCTATCAGAGCAGCGAGGGTCAGTGCTGTCGCGTCATTTTTATCTTTCAAGTCTACTTTGGCGCCCTTTTTCAGTAGCGCGTTGACAATATCGGTATGCCCATTTTGTGCGGCGATGTAGAGTGGTGTGGTATCGTTAGCAGCTAACAGATTAACAGGCGCATTCTTGGCCAATAATGTTTCGACGATCGCCGTGTGCCCGTTTCTGGCAGCCATATAAAGTGCAGTAGTATTGTCAGAAGCTTGGACATCAATTTTTGCATTTTTTGCCAATAGCTTGTCGACGATGCTTGCTCTGCCATCCAATGCAGCAATCATTAAGGCGGTCAGTTTCTCTTTGGTTTGCAAATTGACATTGGCGTCTTTTGCCAACAGCGCATCCACAATACTCTCATGTCCTTTTTGTGTCGCCAGCATGAGGGCTGTAATACCATCCGTAGTCTGTACATTAACCTTGGCGCCTTTACTCAATAATGCATTGACAACATCGGCATAACCATTTTTTGCAGCGATAATCAGCGCTGTGGCTCCGCCGGCATTTTGCAGACCAACATCGGCTTTATTTTCCAGCAACAGATTGACGATATCCGCATGTCCATATTGGGAAGCAATGATGAGTGCGCTAAAGCCCTTGTCATTCTGATAATTAACATTAATACCTTTTTCCAATAATTGCTTGATTGTTTCCGGTTTGCCTGCAAATGCAGCTTTGATAAACTCTGCTTCATCATTGGCAAAGGCACTGGGAGCAGAAATTAACAATACTGCCGTAGCTACCGTAAAAATTAAAAATGTCCGCGTATAATTAATTAAGTTTTTTATATCATTCATCTGTTATACCTATATCTGGCTTTTTTGTTATCAATTCATGGGGTCTATTTGTTGGATCGTTCATGATCCATTTTGCAATTTTATGAAGTCAGGAATGAGTTGAGAATTGATTTGAACAAGTCTGAATCCGGAAGAAAACCTCAAGCCCGTTATTTTAACCTAGAAATGCTGGATTCAAGGTTTAATTAGTTTGTGATTAATAGGAAAATACATTTTTTAGAAATTAGACAACTATGAATGATTGGATAGTCCCTGATTGGCCGGCGCCCGGCAATGTGAAAGCGCTTTTTACAACCCGCAATGGCGGTGTGAGCCGTGGTACAAATGGTGCTTATGCTTCTTTGAATTTGGGTACGCATGTTAATGATAATCTGGCGGATGTTGAGTGTAACCGGGCTTTATTGCGCCGCCATTTACCAGGGGAACCGAGCTGGTTAAAACAGGTGCACGGTACATTGCCTATTTGGGTTGATCAAACGGCAACGGTAACTCCGGAGGGCGATGCGGTATTGAGCCGTAAACAAGGTGCGGTTTGTGCTGTCATGGTTGCCGATTGTTTGCCGATATTTCTGTGTGACACAGCAGGTACCACGGTGGGTATCGCCCATGCCGGTTGGCGTGGGCTGGCCGGAGGCATCATTGAGCAATCCATTGCGGCAATGGCAGTGGATCACAATCAGCTGATGGCATGGTTGGGACCGGCTATTGGCCCTGATTACTTTGAAGTGGGCGCAGATGTTTACGAAGCTTTCGTGCAGCAAGATGCGCAAGCGATGCAAGCTTTCGTGCCTAAGCACAGTAGTCATGAAAAGAAATGGCTGGCGGATATTTTTCTGCTGACTCGCCAGCGATTGACGAGTATTGGCATTACAGAGATTTATGGCGGAGGGATTTGTACATTCAGTGATCCCGCACGTTTCTTTTCTTATCGCCGGGATGGTGAAACTGGGCGGATGGCTGCCTTAATCTGGCTCGAGTAAATGCGGCTTTAACTTGTTAATTTATTGCCTTGCAACAGCGTATAATCCCGCCTTTGTTTTTCAATTAACTTTATGTCAACGCTTACCTGGATTATTGTTGCCAGCTTACTTGGAGGAATATTAAGCTTATTGTGTGCAGCAGTATTGGCATTCAATATGCGGATTTCGTGGCTTTCCATACTGGTTTCTTATGCGATTGGCGCATTATTGGGAGCCGCTTTTCTCAATACTTTGCCAGAAGCATTTGAGCTTTCTGAGAACCCGATGCAGGTGACTGTTACTGTGTTAATCGGGATTTTGATCTTTTTCATTCTGGAAAAATTAGTGTTGTGGCGTCATTGCCATATCGAGGATTGCGAAGCGCATGATCCATTGCATGGTTCTGCAGCAGTAGCAGCAATAACCACTATTCAGCACGAGCATGATCATGGGCGTAGCGGAATGATGGTTATTGTGGGTGATACCTTTCATAATTTTGTCGACGGTATTTTGATTGCTGCTGCTTTCATGGTGGATGTGCAACTGGGTATTGTGACATCCATCGCTATTATCGCCCATGAAATTCCTCAAGAAGCAGGGGATTTCATAATCCTTTTGAATTCCGGTTACACGCGCCGCATGGCATTTCTGATGAACTTGTTATCCAGCCTGGCGACCTTGGTTGGTGGTGTATTGGCCTATTTCATGTTGCACAAGATGAATTTTCTGGTACAACCGTTATTAGGGCTTGCATCAGCCAGTATGATTTATGTGGCGATGTCTGATTTGATTCCAAGCTTGCATAAACGCCCGGAGATTAATGCAACTATCCAGCAAGTTGCATTGATATTATTAGGAATTTCCACTATCTGGTTGATAGGGAATATTTTTCCGCATGACTAGGCGCGTGTAGTGATTGCAAAATGCGGAGCTTTTTTATAAGGAGTTTCAATGACAAAACGGTTAATTGTGTTATTACTATTGCTTTTCTGTACGAGTGTTGTTTATGCGCAAGAGAGCACTATTCTCGAAAAAGTAGAAAGCAGCGCACGTTCCTGGCTTGGATTGATTGATAGCGGGAAATATAAAGAAAGCTGGGAGATCTCATCTGTGCTATTTAAGTTGAAAACATCCGAGTCTGAGTGGATCAAATCAATCACAGCAATCAGGGCGTCACGTGGCACAATGAGTGCTAGGTATATTGCGACGGCCGCTTCTGGAAAATCATTATCGGGATTTCCGGATGGAGAATATGTTGTGCTCCAGTTTTACACAACTTTCCCAAAAAAAGGATTGGCATTTGAGACGGTAACGCTGGCAAAGACACAAAATGAAACATGGCAAGTTGCGGAATACTCGATCAAGTAAAAATTAAAAATACCAAGATTTAGTATTCTTAATTTTTATCACAAGTTGTGTGCCAGATGGATCTTTCTGTATTGATGCTTAAGGCATCGCAGACAGATTAGCCCCTTTAAACCCCTGAGAAACTCGGTAATAGACGCGACGCACCGGTGTGCCATAACGTTCAATGACACGATATTCAATGGTGCCAGGTTGATCAAGCATCTGTTTAACATCCGTGCCCATCCGGGTTTTTTCTAAATGACGGCGTTTCATACCAACCTGAATGATGGGTCGGTCAGTGGGTGCTTGAGAAGGAAACCAGAATTCATACATAGCACCACTATCACCAAACATATTACGTGCGCGGATATCTAACTGTGCGTGACCATGGGTGTAAAAATATAGCGCGCTGGCAACAGACCATTTGCTCATGCCGACAATAATGGGCTCTTTGCCGGTCTGATTTTTGACTTCTTCGGCTATCTGTGTAATTTCAGCAGCCGTTTCTCGCCAGAAATAATGTTCAGTGAATAGGTGGTAAGGAATGCCTGGAATTCCCAGTACTACGTAGTGCAGTACAAAGGCATAAGCAAAGATGCATGTAATAATAGTCACTCGCCAAGTTGTCTGGATGCGTTTGGCCAATGCGCTCAGCTGGCCGGTCTGACCCATCATCCAGGCGATTGTCGGTAATATTGCAAGCCAGATTGGACCAGTCCAGTGAAAGCGCGGCGCATCAAAAGTACTGAGTACGAAACAAATGAATATTGGGACACCGGCGAAAACTTGTACGAATAATTGACGTCTGCGTTCAAGTTGATGCGCTTCAGGTTTTTTGATTGTAAATAAGGCCAATGCAGCTGCAAGAAAGCCGACAGGGGTTAGCAGAATGATAATGTGGGCGATCAAATAATGTACTGAAAATTTATAGCTATCCGCCAACACGCGATTCGACTGAAAGGCAAAGGATGCCCAATTATTTTCGTAGTTCCAAATGATGGCTGGCGAAAAGAGTAACAATGCTAATAACGCGGCTAAGTATGGATGAGGACATTTCATCCAGCGGCGTGCTGTTGGATCTAAAATGGCAAATACCAATGCCGCAATACCCAATAGCCCCAGTGTGTATTTGGATAGTAATCCCAGACCGAAAGCGATTCCCATACCCAGCCATGCCGTGCGTTGACCGGCTAATAATGCGCGTTCCATGTAATACAGTGTGGCGGCCCAAGTTGCGACTAATGGCGCATCAGGTGTCATCAGTAGGCCGGAAGCAAATCCCATTGGCAATATAGACAACAATAATACGGTGCGCATTGCAGTGGATTTGTTGTATAGGTTTTGCGCCAGTGCGTATAGGTAGCCCATGGTCACAAAGCCACAGAGGAGGGCACCAATGCGTACGCCAAATTCATTGTGCCCTAGGAGTGATGTGCCGAACCAGATTAACCAAGCCACCATCGGAGGATGATCATAAAAGCTCAGATCCATGTGTTGCGCATACTGCCAGTAGTAAGCTTCATCTGGGATGAGTTGTGCCAGACCAAAATAAACTAAACGCAGTAATATGATAAATATGACGATGCCAATCGCTGCTGTGCGCCAGCGTATCTCCAGAGACGGCGGATTTTCTTTATTGGGAAATACATAAAAAGCTGAACCTAAGTAGTTCACGGCCGCAGTAGCGATGATGGCTGGAAAAATTGCCAGCAGCGGCGGTACGTGCCAGATATAAACGAGTAAAGCTAATACCCCTCCGCGCAGTAATAACGCGAATGCGCCCACAGTCAGGAAACGGCCAAATTGATGCCATTGCAGATAACCTGTGTGATGTTCACGAAATGCCCATTTTGAGTTAAGAGTGTAGTTAACAGTTGCGGCGACAAAGAAGCTCACGAAGTGAGCTAGAGCAAGCCCGGCACCACGACTGATCATCCATTGAAAAATAATTGCATCAATTAAAACACCCAACAATCCCACTGCAGCAAAGCGGCCTGCCGTATTGAGTGTAGCCGTACCACCGGCTAATGTGATCAAACGCTGTATATAAGCTTGCTGGTGCGAAAAAGACAATTTGGAGGTGCCGTGCGTGCGATCATGGAAACAAATGGGTATTTCAGTGACGCGAAGCTTTCCCTGATTGGCCATGAGTAGCTCGAGCAGAATTTTGTAGCCATGTGCATTGTTTGAAATGCTGGCAGTCAGTTCGCGTCGGAATGCAAAGAAACCCGATGTGGCGTCATTCACATCACAAATCGGGCGCGCTATCCAGCCACCAATACGTGACAGTAATTGCCGATACAGTGGCCAATTCTCAGTACTGCCACCCGCAATATAGCGGCTGCCAATGGCTACGTCATGGGTGTTGTTGAGTACGGGGGCGACGATAGCCGGTAAGCGTTCGGGCGGATGACTTAGATCTGCATCCATGACCACGATGACATCGCTTTGGGCCGTCGCAGTTCCTGCCAGTATCGATGCGGTCAGATCCGGTTTTTCTCGTCGTTCGATGAGATGAACGTTTGATCGACTCTCCCAGGCGCGCACTTTGTCAGGAGTACCATCCGTGGAACCATCATCAACAAAAATGACTTCAAAACTATCCGGTTTAAGATCCAGTGCAAATAAGCGAGTTAAAAGTAAATCAATATTCTCGGATTCATTCAGTGTGGGTACTATGATGGAAAATTGAGTCATGTAGCTCCACAGATTAAAATTGACACTTGATTATTGGCAACATAATTTTATTTTTGTAGTTTTTGGTATTTATTGACTGCTTTATTATGGTCTGCCAGATTGCTAGAAAATTGAGATTCTCCATTACCTTTTGCGACAAAATAGAGCGCATCGGTTTCAGCCGGATTGAGTGCCGCGCGGATGGAAGCGAGACTGGGTAAGGCAATGGGAGTGGGCGGCAAACCTGCGCGCGTATAGGTATTGTATGCCTGATCGGCCAGCAGGTCTTTTTTGCGCAGATTCCCATCGAATTGCTCACCCAATCCATAAATAATGGTTGGATCGGTTTGCAATCGCATACCTTTACGCAATCGGTTGATGAAAACACCGGCTATCGTGGTGCGATCACTTTCCAATCCGGTTTCTTTCTCTATTAAGGAAGCAAGGATGAGTGCTTCATAAGGTGTGGCTAACGGTAAAGATTCAGCGCGTGACGACCAGCTGGATTGTAAATGATTCTGCATGGTCTGATAGGCGCGTTGCAGAATTTCTATATCGTTGCTATTTTTAATAAAATAATAAGTGTCTGGGAAAAACAATCCTTCGGTAGCTGCTTCTGTTGCACCGATTAACTGTAGTATTTCCTGATCACTCAGGCCGACTGTATGATTCTGGACAGCAGGATGTTCGTTTAGTATCTTTCGCAATTGCGCAAAAGTTGAACCTTCAAGAAATCTTATTTCATTCTGTTTCGCATCACCCTTTGTCAGATAATCTAATAGCGCTATTTGAGAGATATTCGCGGTGAGTAGATAGTCACCGGCTTTGATTGCTGAATCCTGATTCAAATAACGTGCTAATAATATCAATGGCCATTTGCTGGGAAAAACACCCGCATCGGCCAGTTGCTGCGAAACTTGTTTTAGATTACTGCCGGGACGGACAGAGAATTCATAGGGTGTAGCAGGGAGCGAAATACTTGAATGGATATGAAGATAAAGCCATCCAATTAACAGAATAGCGATAGAGACGATCCAAATTAGAAGGCGTTTTAGCGTAGGCATGCGCCACAAAAGGGTAAAGTTTTTTATACGCTACGGAAAACAAGCGTTCCGTTAGTTCCCCCAAACCCGAAGGAATTCGATAGTGCAACCTTGATGCGCATAGCTCTTGCTGTATTAGGAATATAATCCAGATCACATTGCGGGTCTTGATTGACAAGGTTGATTGTGGGAGGGGCAATTTGATGATGTATTGCTAATACAGAGAAAATTGCTTCCACGCCACCAGCAGCACCGAGTAAATGTCCTGTCATTGATTTTGTCGAGTTGACGGCAAGTTTGCTCGCATGGTCACCGAAACAACGCTTCACAGCAATTGTTTCAGCGATATCACCCAATGGGGTGGATGTGCCATGTGCGTTAACGTAATCGACTTCTGTGGTATTAATGCCTGCATTTTTAAGTGCGTTAGACATGCAGCGTGCTGCGCCTTCACCATCATCGCTAGGCGCTGTCATATGATATGCGTCAGCACTCATGCCAAAGCCAGCTAATTCCGCATAAATTTTTGCTCCCCTGCGTTTGGCGTGCTCTAATTCTTCCAGTACCAAAACTCCGGCACCTTCACCCAGCACAAAACCATCACGATCGATATCCCATGGACGGCTCGCAGATTCCGGATCAGAATTATGTGCCGATAAAGCTCTTGCAGCAGCAAACCCGCCGATGGCAAGCGGTGTTACACAGGATTCGGCACCACCGCAAACCATAACATCGGCATCACCATATTCAATCATGCGGGCCGAATTGCCAATACTGTGTGTGGCCGTGGTACAAGCGGTCACAATTGCTATGTTGGGACCTTTATAACCAAACATGATGGATAAGTTACCTGCGATCATGTTGATGATCGTGCTGGGAATAAAGAATGGCGATATTTTACGTGGCCCGCCTGCATGGTAAGCAGCATCTGTATTCTCAATCATAGGCAAGCCGCCGATGCCTGAGCCGATATTGACGCCGATTTGTTCCGGATCAAGCTGCCCAACATCATCTATGCCAGCATCTTTAACAGCTTGAATTGCTGCAGCCATACCATAATGGATAAAGGTATCCATGCGACGTGCTTCTTTGGCAGGTAAGTATTGTTGAATATCAAAATTTTTCACTTCACCAGCAATTTGTGAGGTGAAATTGGATGTATCAAAACGGGTTATCCGAGTGATACCGGATTTTCCTGAGATGATATTTTCCCATGCGCTTGATACCGTGTTTCCAACAGGCGACACAATACCCAATCCGGTAACTACTACCTTACGTTTGGACAAAATAACTCCGCTTACATGTACTTAAAAAAACCAAATACTAATTTGTATTAGCAGTGACGTAGTCAATCGCTTCCTGGACGGTATTTATTTTCTCAGCTTGTTCATCTGGAATCTCGCATTCGAATTCTTCCTCTAATGCCATTACCAGTTCGACAGTGTCGAGTGAGTCTGCTCCCAGATCATTAACAAAAGACGATTCATTCTTGACTTCTGCTTCATTCACACCAAGTTGTTCAGCAACAATCTTTCTAATACGCTGTTCAATATTTTCCATCTAGGTATTTCCTTATCGGGTAAGATAAACATATTCATTCTAGCAAATTTTCGATACTAGCAAAACTGAAACATATAGCTGCGTAATTGCGCAGTTCTGATTCTTCAATAGTTTGTAATTTAGTCCATATACATCCCGCCGTTGACATGGAGTGTGGTGCCTGTAATATAGCCCGCTGCAGACGAAGCTAAAAATGCCACTGCTGAAGCGACTTCTTCAGGGCGCCCTAATCTTCCCAAAGGAACATGCTGAATTAAGTTTTGTTGAAGTTCATCAGTCAATGAACGTGTCATGTCCGTGTCAATAAAACCAGGGGCAACACAGTTTACAGTAATATTGCGACTGCCAACTTCACGAGCCAATGATTTACTAAAACCAAATATGCCTGCTTTGGCGGCAGCATAGTTTGTTTGTCCCATATTTCCCATTGCACCGACAACAGAGGAAATATTAATGATGCGGCCGTGGCGGGCTTTCATCATAGCACGGAGGACTGCGCGACTTAACCGGAATACTGATTTTAAATCAGTTTCAATGATTTCATCCCATTCTTCATCTTTCATGCGCACTAACAGGTTATCGCGCGTGACCCCTGCATTATTGACCAAAATTTCCACTTCACCAAATTTTTCGCGAATGATTTGAATCGTATTGTTAATTTGCTCGGTATCATTCACATTCAGAGTGATGCCCATGCCTTTGATGCCGGCTTTCTCCAAATATTGATTAATCGTGCTTGCGCCGCTTTCAGTGGTCGCTGTACCAATCACTACCGCACCCAGCTGACCGAGCTTAAGCGCGATAGCATGTCCAATTCCTCGGCTGGCGCCTGTTACTAAAGTTATTTTATTTTCCAAAGTCATACCTCCATGAATAGAGCCATGACCGTTCATAGCAAATGTTCATTGTCGCTATATTATCCTTAAATTATTAACAGCTTGTTTGATTGTTTCACTGTTTGCCAGTGACAGCTGCTGTAAATTTTGATCGATGCGTTTGTTTAGTCCGGCCAATACCTTGCCCGGCCCGCATTCGACGACATGGGTTATACCGGCAGCGGCAAAGGCTCGAATTGTATCTGCCCAGCGTACAGGGCTGATAAGTTGTTGAACCAAAATTTTCTTAATACCTGCGGTATCGGAATGTGGTTTTACATCGGCGTTATGCAGAATTGGGATTTTGGGAGGGTGTAGCATTACTTGCTCCAGTTGCTGTTGCATCCTTTCGGCTGCTGGTCTCATCAGTGAGCAATGCGAAGGGATGCTCATTGGCAACATGATTGCACGTTTTGCCCCTTTTGATTTGGCCATTTCAATTCCTTGCAAGACTGCATTTTTATGCCCGGCAATTACTACCTGACCCGGCGAATTAAAATTGGCCGGTTCAAGAGATTCTCCTTTACCTTGGGTTGTGATGTCATGACATATTGCTTCGATGATTTCGTCATCTAATCCGAGAATAGCCGCCATGCCACCCATACCTTCCGGTACAGCCTGTTGCATAGCTTGCGCACGGAAGTGCACCAGCGATAATGCATCAGCAAAACTCAGCGCTTCGGCTGCGACCAATGCTGTGTATTCGCCCAGGCTATGTCCGGCCAGGAATGCCGGTTTGCCGCCTTCTAAACTAGTCCATGCGCGATATACAGCCACTCCTGCAGTTAACATGAGCGGTTGTGTATTGATGGTGAGATTGAGGTCATCCGCCGGTCCGGTGTTAACCATTGACCAGAAATCCTGTTTGAGGATATCGGATGCTTCCTGAAAGGTTTCCTGAACGATGGGTAAATCCGTATACCCATTCATCATTCCAACGGATTGTGATCCTTGACCTGGAAATACAAATGCAAATTTCATAAATCACCAGCGCAGTAATACTGCTCCCCATGTGAATCCACCGCCAACACCCTCCAATAGGATCAGTTGATCGGACTGGATGCGTCCGTCACGTACCGCCATGTCGAGTGCGAGCGGTATGGAAGCCGCAGAAGTGTTGCCATGTTTGTCTACAGCTACCACTACTTTATCCATGGGTAATCCCAGTTTCTTTGCTGTTGATTGAATGATGCGGATATTGGCTTGATGAGGAATCAACCAATCAATGTCTGTAGTCTGTAAGTTATTTTTGGATACAGCCTCTTGCACCACTTCTTCCAGAACTTTGACAGCGAATTTAAAAACGGTATTGCCTTCCATGTTGATGTAGGGCGTGCCTTGTACTTTTCCACCGCTGATACAACCCGGCGCTGATAAGATATTACTATAGCTGCCATTGGCGTGGAGGTGGGTAGATAAAATGCCCGGTTGGTCGCTTTGCGAAAGCACTACTGCACCGGCGCCATCACCAAATAAAACACAAGTGCTACGATCGTTCCAGTCAAGTATTTTAGAATAGATTTCGGTACCAACTACTAAAGCATTGCGGCACTTACCTGAACTCACAAACATGTCGGCGGTCGCCAACGCATAAACAAAACCACTGCAGACTGCCTGTATATCAAATGCCGGGCAATTTTCTATACCTAGTTTATGTTGCAGAATACAGGCGGTACTTGGAAAGATCATGTCCGGGGTCGTGGTGGCGACAATGATGAGATCGATATCTTTATTGGTAACGCCAGCAGCTTTCATGGCACTCTGGCATGCGTAGAATGCCAAATCGCTGGCTACCTGATCCTCACTGGCAATATGTCGCTGTGTGATGCCTGTACGCGTTCGTATCCATTCATCACTGGTTTCAACCATGCGTTCCAGATCAAGGTTGGTGAGAATTTTTTCCGGTAAATAACTACCTGTTCCAGTGATTCTTGAGTACATTATTTTATAATTTCTTTTGAAGAGATCTGAGAATGCCGGGAAAACTCCGCTACCCGCTCACTAATATGCCGCAACATCCCGCCACGTACTTCTTCAGCGGCGCGTTTTATGGCAAAACCAAACGCATATTTATCGGCAGAACCATGGCTTTTAATCACAATGCCGCGCAAACCCAGAAAACTGGCCCCATTGTAGCGGCGATGGTCGACGCGGCGTTTAAAGGAGTTGATAACCGGCATTGCAATGACACCAGCCAGTTTGGTGAGTAAATTGCGCCTGAACTCTTCGCGCAGGTAAGTTGCTAGCATTTGTGCCAGACCTTCCGAAGTTTTCAGGGTGATATTGCCAACAAATCCATCACAAACCACGACATCCGTGGTTCCTTTGTAAATGTCATTGCCTTCAACATTACCATAAAAATTAAGCCCGCTATTGCGCAGCAGCTCAGCCGCTTGTTTAACTATTTCATTGCCCTTGATTTCCTCTTCACCAATATTGAGCAAACCAACGCTTGGGGATGCTTTATTTTCCACAGAGGATACCAGTGAAGCGCCCATGAGACCAAACTGAAACAAGTGCTCCGCTGTGCAGTCGACGTTGGCACCTAAATCCAATACATACGTGTGACCGGTGATAGTGGGTAATATGACAGCAAGTGCTGGGCGGTCAACACCTGGGATTGTTTTTAATACAAACCGGGAAGTTGCTAGCAATGCGCCAGTATTCCCAGCACTGACACAAGCTTGTGCTTCACCCGTTTTAACGAGATTAATGGAAACGCGCATTGAAGAGTCTTTCTTGCTTCGCAGGGCGACAGCAGGGGATTCATCCATGCTGACAACTTCACTCGCTGGATGTAATCGAATTCTCGGACCAAATTCAGAATTTGCGGCGCGCAACTCTGCTGCAATGGCATCAGGAATGCCGACTAGAATAATATTGGCTTCAGGATCGCTGCGCAAATATTCAACCGCTGATGGGACTGTTACATGGGGGCCATGATCACCACCCATACAGTCTATTGCTACAGTAATATCCAATTTCAGTGCTCTTGTGGCTGGGAGAAACTATATATTTATACGGCTTGTAGCAATAGATATGATGTTTAATCGTTTTTGGTTTTAACAACTTTCTTGCCACGATAATATCCATTAGGACTAATATGGTGACGTAAATGAATCTCTCCAGTACTCGATTCGACAGCTAATGGCGGATTAGTCAGAAAATCATGCGAACGGTGCATGCCGCGTTTCGATGGGGATTTTTTATTTTGTTGGACTGCCATGTGAATAACTCCTTGAACTCAATTTGTCTTTTTTAATGCCAATAATGCTGCAAAAGGATGTGCTGATTGTGTTTTGCTGGTCAAGCTATCTTTGATTGCTTCTAATTCCTGCACGCTGCATTCATCACCTGTGTGACATGATGAAATCGATAAACTGAGAATGATCTCATCCTCAATTAAACTGATTACATCCATATCAGGTGTTGCTAAAATCGCATCGGCGGTATCGTCTTCGTCAGCTTGATCCAGTTCCGCTTCAGTCTTTGCCAGTACCAAGAATGTCTGCAAATCAACTGTATGCGCTAATTTTCCTAGACAACGCTGGCAGCTAAGATGTATTTTACCTTTAATCTCCAAATGCAGGCCGGGTTTTTTATGCTTGTCAAACCGGCCACTGATTTGGTAGATTAGCTTCCCTTCTTTGTCAAACAGAAAATCATGCAAACGCACAAGCGCATCCACCGGGATTTTACCATGATGTATGCCCGCATTCTGTACAAAATCTAAGGGGTCTATCACAAAGCTTACAGACATAAGGCATAAGGCGCGCATGTTATATTTTTTACTCTTAAGTGTCAAAAAATCAGAAGGGAATTTTGAAAACACAAAACATTACCCCGAAAGTAATATTGGGATCAAGCTCGATTTATCGCAAGGAATTGCTTCAACGTCTACAAATTCCATTTGAAACAACCAGCCCTCAGATCAATGAAACACCGTTATCCAATGAATCGCCCGAAGAAACTGCTGCACGATTGGCGGAAGCAAAAGCACGTGCAGTTGCTAAAATTTACCCGCAAGCCCTCATTATAGGCTCTGATCAAGTGGCGGCATTGGGAGATTTCCACCTTGGGAAGCCATTGAATCATACCAATGCAACCGAACAACTCAGACGAATCCGTGGTAAGGAAGTTGTGTTTTATACGGCTTTATGTCTCTTGAACAGTTTTACAGATCGGCTGCAAATGCGCGTTATTCCTTATCATGTGAAATTCCGGCAATTCAGTGATCAGCAAATTGAAAATTATCTGCTTAAAGAACAACCTTACCATTGTGCGGGTAGTGCAAAATCTGAAGGGCTTGGCATCGCACTGATTGAGCAGATGACTGGAGATGATCCGAACGGACTGATTGGGTTGCCGCTGATTGCTTTGGTCGACATGCTAGCTCAGGAAGGAATGGAAGTCATTTGAAGATAGGACTTGTTGCAGAAGCTTTTGAATTGCAAATATGTTAATAATGTGAAATCATTATACATTGAGTGAAACTTTCACTTATTATAAATCAAGCTCCTATGCGGAAATGTCCTACCTATCCTGTGATCCTTATGCTGATTGTCAGTATATTGACGAATGGACTGAGTTTATCATTCAGAGGGGAAGTGTTTGCGCACGAGCTGGATCATATCCGCCAGGCGCTGTCTTCTGATCCCGCGACACATCTGGAATTGCATCGGAATAATGTTGCCAGAGATGGTGTGGATCTTGATGCGGCAACGCATTTATGTCTGCATTCGGCGGGGCAGTATCAACCTTTTTTCTTTAATTCTTTTCCTCTGATACCAGATCAGATCGTCACAGAAGCATTAACTGTCTTCATTTCCGCCATTATTCCTGAAACAATTCCCGATCTCCCGCTTCGTCCCCCTCGCAACATCTCTCTAAGCTAAATTATTAAATTGTGTTGTTTTTGGATCATTTCTTCGATCCATTAATCGCAAAAACAGGGCATTCAAGCTAGGCGAATGACTTGTTTTGGTAGGCTTAAGCAATACGGAGGATGTCTATGAAATTGAGCGACCTGTTGATGGCGTTACGCTATTTGGGAGCACCAAAGTTAAGGGTCATGCTGCTGGGTTCTATTCTATTACTGGGTTTCTCAGCTCAGATAAAGAACACCAGAGCTGATTCTTTTAACAAACTATTTAGCGGGAAAAATGGTCATCTGGCTGATTCGGTAAATAGTGATGATAAAAATGATCTTACTTTACGTGACGCAATTAGTCTTGCACTGCTTCAAAATCCGGAATTGGCAGCCTTTTCCAAGGAAATGCGTGCATTGGAAGGGGTAACACTGCAGGCTGGTTTGCTGAGAAATCCGGAGCTGTCAGTAAATGTTGAGAATATCGGAAACATACAAAAGCTGAGTGGCGATATCAATTCAGCTCATGCGGTAGCACAGGAAGTAGTTCAGCAGCTCACGACCATCCGGATCGGACAATTAATTGAGCTGGGTGGCAAGCGTGCTGCTCGGGTTAATGCTGCGCTACTGGGTGAAGATCTGGCCGCCAAGGATTATGAAATCCGGCGTGTAGAAATTATTGCCAGAGTGGCCAATGTGTATACGGAAGTGCTCGCTGCGCAAGAGCGGCTCAGGCTTGCTGAAGAAACCCGGCAAGTTGCACAAAACGTGGTTAATAGCGTGACCGAACGTGTGCAAGGCGGGAAAGTGGCACCTATCGAAGAAACCAGAGTCAAGGTGGGGCTATCGACTACGCGTATTGAATATGAACAAGCGCAACGGGATTTAATATCAGCACGCAAGCGACTGGCACTGCTATGGGACAACTCCTCTCCGAAATTCAATAGAGCTTTAGGGAATCTTGAAATATTAATTCCCCCTCCTAGTTTCCAAATGCTAGAAGAGCGTGTATTAAATAACCCAATGGCACTACGTGCGATGAAGAATATTGAACAACGTAAAGCGCTGCTGGAAGTGGAGCAAACCCGCCGCATCCCTAACCTCACCATTAACGCAGGCGTTGTGCATCATGCACTACTGGGTGGCAACACGGCTGTGGCTAGCGTGATGGTGCCATTACCATTATTCGATCGTAATCAAGGAAATATCAAAGATGCTTATCAGCGCGTGGACAAAGCCGTCGATGAGCAATCCGCGATGGAGTTGCGATTGAAAACTGAGCTCACGCAATCTTATGAAGCGATGTCAGCAGCATGGAATGAAATTAACATCTTGCGTGACGAGATATTGCCCGGCGCTAAGAGTGCTTTTCATGTAATGCGCAGGGGCTATGAGTTGGGGAAATTTGGTTTGCTGGAGTTGCTGGATGCGCAACGTGTTTTATTTCAAAATCAAGTGCTCTATGTACGTGCACTGGCAAACTATCAGCGTCTGGTGAATGACATCGAGCGCCTGATTGCAGGACCTATCGATAGTGTTAAGCCGAATCATGAAATTAACATACGCCAACCGTAGCGGCGGGGGAAAGGTTAAGGATTAAATTATGAACAAAGCGCGATGGATGCCAATCCTGATTGTGATTGCCATAGGGATTGTTGTGGGTGGGTTGATTCTAACGCTGGATAAGCCTTCTACGGTGCCAGCAGATGCGGTGATGAGCGCCAATACCAATGAAAAATTAGCTGAAAATCAACCGGGTGTTGGACCAAGAGGCGGTAAGTTATTCACCGATAGTGATTTTAGCGTGGAGCTGACTATTTTTGAGAAAGGCGTGCCGCCACAGTTCCGGATTTATTTGTATGAAAAGGGTAAGTTATTGCCGCCAACTGCTGCCAATGTCGCAATTACATTATCCCGGCTGGGAGCACCCGCACAATTGTTCAAATTTACTCCCGAAGCGGATTATCTGCTGGGAGACCAGGTAGTGGAAGAGCCGCATTCATTTGATATTGCCATTGCAGCGGAACGCAATGGCAAAGTAATGCGTTGGAGTTACAGTCAGATTGAGGGGCGGGTGGAGATTCCGGATGAGATGCTAAAAAGCATGGGCGTTGTGCTTTTGACAGCAGGGCCAGCCATCATCAAGCCAAAACTCAAACTGCCAGGGGAAGTGACATTCAACGAACATACCATAGTGCGAGTAGTACCGCGGATTGCTGGCATGGTGACTTCTGTTCAAGGCCATCATGGTCAGCACGTGAAAAAGGGCGAGGTGCTGGCGGTTCTCGAAAGTCCGATGCTGGCGGATTTACGCAGCCAGTATTATGTTGCCAAGAAGCGGCTGGGATTGACAAGGGCTACCTACGAGCGCGAGAAACAATTATGGGAAGAAAAGATTAGTGCTAAGCAGGAGTTTCTATTGGCGCAAGAGTTGTGGAATGAAGCGGAGATCGCACTGGAGCTGGCTGCTACGAAGTTGATTGCGCTGGGTGTGCAACCTGAATCCAATCATTCAAAGACAACTATTTCGCGTTATGAAATACGTTCCCCGATTTCCGGGATCATTATTGCCAAAGCCATCGCATTGGGTGAAGCAGTCAAAGAAGACCGGGAAATTTATACCATCGCGGACGTATCCACCGTGTGGACGGCGATTACGGTTTACCCAAAAGATCTGAATGTGGTTAGGGAGGGTCAAAAAGTAGCTGTGAAAGCGACTGCTTACGATGTGGAGAGTGAAGGAACCGTTACTTATATTTCGACATTAATCGGCGGGCAAACGCGCACCGCAACAGCCCGAGTCGAATTGGATAATCAAGCGGGCAAATGGCGCCCCGGTATGTTTGTGAATGCCGAATTGGTGGCGGAAGAGATCCAGGTTCCCGTGGCTGTTTCAGTCGCTGCCATTCAAACGCTGCGCGATTGGTCAGTGGTATTTGGCCGTTATGATCGATATTTCGAGATTCGTCCTTTGGAACTGGGGCGTAATGATGGCGAAATGGTTGAGGTGCTGAAGGGGCTGACTTCCGGAGAGCAATACGCGAGCGGTAACAGTTTTGCCATCAAGGCTGAACTGGGTAAAGCAGGCGCAAGTCACGACCATTAAACCGATGATCTAATCGAGGCTGACCACCATGTTCGAACGCATTCTACATATATCTATTTATCAGCGCGCCATCGTGCTGATGGCCGTGATGATGATGGCCATCAGCGGCGTTTACAGCTATCAGAAATTACCCATTGATGCGGTGCCTGATATCACCAATGTGCAGGTTCAAATCAATACCAACGCGCCGGGTTACTCGCCGGTTGAGGCGGAGCAACGCATTACGTTTCCGATCGAAACCATCATGGCGGGTTTGCCCCATCTCGACTATACCCGCTCGATTTCACGGTATGGCCTGTCACAGGTCACGGTGATTTTCAAGGATGGCACCGATGTTTATTTCGCGCGCCAGCAGGTCAGTCAACGTATCCAGGAGGCGAAAGGCCGGTTACCCGTTGGCATTGAGCCGATGATGGGGCCTATTTCCACAGGTTTGGGTGAAATCTTCATGTGGACTGTCGATGCCATGCCGGGTGCAAAAAAACCGGACGGTTCGGAATATACAACCACCGATTTGCGTGAAATCCAGGATTGGGTTATCCGGCCGCAATTGCGCATGGTCAAAGGCGTGACAGAAATCAACACGGTGGGCGGCTATGTCAAGCAGTTTCATGTGGTACCGTACCCGGAGAAAATGATTTCTTTCGGGTTGGGATTAGCCGATCTGGTAACTGCCTTGGAACGTAACAACCTGAATGTGGGCGCTGGTTATATTGAAAAAAGCGGCGAACAGTATCTGGTTCGTGTACCGGGGCAAATCGCTAATCTGAATGAAATCGGCAACATTATCCTGGGCTCCAGGCAAGGAACGCCCATCCGTGTCAAGGATGTCGCGGATATTTTGATCGGCAAGGAGTTACGTACCGGCGCCGCCACGCAGAACGGCAAAGAAGTTGTACTGGGTACGGTGCATATGCTGATTGGAGAAAACAGCCGCCTCGTGGCTCAAGCGGCAGCCAAGAAATTAGAGGAAATCAATCATAATTTACCGGAAGGCATCGTCACAACACCGGTGTATGACCGTACCACTTTGGTGGAAAAAACTATTCATACGGTGGCGAAAAATCTGTTGGAAGGCGCAGCACTGGTGATTGTGGTCTTGCTGTTGTTTCTCGGTAACATGCGCGCGGCACTGATTGCCGCGTTTGTGATTCCGCTGTCGATGCTGTTTACCTTCACCGGCATGGTGACCAATCATGTCAGCGCCAACCTGATGAGTCTGGGGGCGATTGATTTTGGCATTATCGTGGATGGCGCGATTGTCATTGTCGAGAACAGTATCCGCAGGCTGGCGCATGAACAAATGCGGCTGGGACGGGAATTGACGCTCACCGAACGTCTCGAATTGGTGTTTGATGCCTCCAAGGAAGCGCGGCGGGTGCTGATCTACGGTGAGTTGATCATTATTATCGTCTACTTACCCATTTTTGCATTGACCGGTGTCGAAGGAAAAATGTTTCATCCAATGGCGCTCACGGTGGTGACTGCTTTGATTGCGGCGATGATTCTCTCCCTGACCTTTGTTCCGGCAGCGATCGCATTCTTCTTGTCCGGTAAAGTGAAAGAAACAGAGAGCCGGGTGATGGTATGGGCCAGAAGAGCCTATGTGCCGGTATTGAAAGCAACGATGAACAATCGCGAACTCACGGTCACCATCGCAATCGTCGTTGTCATCTTGTCGAGTTTGCTGACGACGCGCGTCGGCAGCGAGTTTGTCCCCAGCTTGAACGAAGGCGATATCGCGTTGCATGCCATCCGTATTCCGGGTACCAGTTTGACGACAGCAATTGAAATGCAGAATGAGCTGGAAGAAACGATCAAGACATTCCCGGAAGTCGACAGAGTATTTTCTAAAATTGGAACTGCCGAAATAGCCACCGACCCAATGCCGCCGAGTGTTGCTGATATTTTTATCATCCTGAAACCGCAATCCGAATGGACCGGTGCCCATCACACCAAAGCAGAGCTTATCGCCGCGATGGAACAAGCCGTGCGCAAGGTTCCGGGAAATAACTATGAATTCACCCAGCCGATACAAATGCGCTTTAATGAACTGCTTTCCGGTGTGCGTGCCGATGTCGCCGTCAAAGTATTTGGCGATGATATGGATACCTTACTGGCTTTAGGCGAAGCCATAGAAAAGCAGCTTAAAACCGTTCCCGGCGCAGCAGATGTGAGAACCGAACAAATTACCGGTTTACCGGTGCTTTCGATCCAAATGGACCGTGCAAAAATGGCGCGGTATGGTCTGAATGGCCGAGATGTGCAAGATGTCGTTGCCATGTCGGTGGGCGGCAGAAGCACCGGGATGATTTTTGAAGGCGACCGGCGCTTCGATCTGCAAATCCGCTTGCCGGAGCATTTGCGGGCCGATATTGGAGCGCTGAAACGGCTACCCATCAGCGTTCCGATGCAAAGCGTGGCTATGGCTGCCAATGCGCCACAAGCTGCACAAGCGGCCCAACCGGCTGTGCCGGTTTTTGTTACTTTAGGAGAAGTCGCCAACTTTGAGATCACTCAGGGCCCCAATCAAGTCAGCCGGGAAAATGGGAAACGCCGGATTGTGATTACCGCCAATGTGCGCGGCCGTGATCTGGGTTCATTCGTCCATGAAGCTGAACAATTGATCGCAAAAAAAGTACCGATTCCACTGGGATACTGGACAACCTGGGGCGGCCAGTTTGAGCAAATGATTTCCGCAGCGCACCGTCTGCAGATCGTCATCCCCCTGGCACTCGGATTAATCTTTATTCTGCTGTATACGATGTTCGGCAATGTGCGCGATGGGCTTCTCATGTTCACCGGCGTTCCCTTTGCCTTAACCGGCGGCATCTTCGCTTTATGGCTGCGTGATATTCCGTTGTCCATTTCGGCCGGGGTCGGATTTATCGCCCTATCCGGCGTGGCGGTTCTGAACGGTTTGGTGATGCTGGCGTTTATTCGCGGGTTGAGAGAAAAAGAGGGATTGTCTTTGGATGATGCGATTCAAACCGGCGCGCTGACTCGGTTGCGTCCAGTACTAATGACCGCTTTGGTAGCGTCAATCGGATTTTTGCCGATGGCGCTGGCTACCGGTACCGGCGCAGAAGTGCAGCGGCCTCTGGCTACGGTGGTGATCGGCGGGATTTTATCGTCGACGGCATTGACGCTGCTGGTGTTGCCGGTGTTGTATCGGATTGTGCATGGGCGGGATACAGCTCGGTAGGATGTGCCGACCGCAAGGAGGCGAATCGGTCGTATCATTCACGCTCCTCGATATCATAGTTTTCATGATTTCCCCGATTCTCAAGATAGACGCAACGATGAAAGCTGGAGTGAGGCCAATCACTTACTCTTTTTGCCCAGCCATTTTTAACAGGATTCCAATGAATATAATCGACATGCCGGTTAAAATCATTTTGGTCACGTAAAAGATGCTCCCAGAATCGACGTTGCCATATTCCCCTGTCCCAGCGAGATTGACCGTAAAAAACCAAGAATCTCCGGGAGCATACGCACGCCGGTATTCTGTCATTTCGTTTGTTTCCCTGTTTTAAAACTATTTCTTGATTGATGCGCCTCCTTACGGTCGGCACATCCTACCGGGCTGTTCTTTGAGGATACCCCGCTTATAATATTAAACGCTATTATATGCAGGGATTTTTTAGATGCCGCAAAGATCTTCGTGGTTCGTCGCCGAATCACGAAGATTTGGGATTACGATATTTTTGAAGCGACAATCGTTGCACGACTTACACCAAGTTTAAGTGCAATTTCATTGGCAATTTTTGCACCTAACCAAACACCACCAGTCTTACCTAACTCACTGGGGGAAGAAGGAATACCAAATTCGTCGCCCGTATTTGCTACATTGCGTTTCGTAATACCATCGAACTCCCAGTGAACGCCTAAATACACACGACTTACCGAGTTGTCAATGATTGCCTGCCACAGGCTATCATAACCAAGAGTTATGTGTTCACGCGGCTGCATCGTTATGGGATCCTTATTGCGCCCGTCAAATTTATCCGATACGAAATCAAAGCGTACATCGTCAACTCCATTATCATTTGGATTAAATGTTGCGACCCCTTTTTCAACCAGAAAGAGCCGCAATAGCTGAAATGCTGCGGCACCAAACGTTGCATGACCAGAAGGATATGCCGGAAAATTTGGAGTTAAACTGTACCCAGTTCCATTTGTGTCAGGACGGCCGAGCGGTTCCCAGTCTGGATCTGCAACACCATTTCCATTTACTGCATTACGAATTCCTACAACTGGGCGCCACATCATATGTGTTGGTGCATATTTGTAGTGCCATGCATCTATTCCCGCATCAGCCATAGCGATGGCAATGCCCGCTATGATCGCCAACTCATCTTCAGGGCTTAACGAGCCGGGATTCTTAGCTTCAATCGCGTCAAGTACCGTCAATGCAACCTGAAGATATAGTCGAGGTGGCGTGCCAAGTTCCATTGCACCATCATAGCCCCATGCGATACCAGTAATTTCTTCCGGGAGAGAGCGAGTGCCGGGCATCCAGTTAGATCCACCTTTATCGACAACTTTCGCGAAATCGGCCGCGTAATGCGGAGTAGAGTCCACTTGTGTCGCGGATACACGCCCCGGGGGAGGTGGAAAACCAGTAACCCTCGTGGCAAGTAGGGGTGTCGACATTCCCCAGTGCCCGCCTGCATAGCCTTGCATAGATTCTTTTGGCGGTAACATATGGGAGTATGCGGCTCCAGTAGATGTGTATTGACCAGCCGCGGCATTAATCGGATCGTTCATCCCGCTTTGATGAACTAACGTGCCAAAATCGCGCCCCGCCCTTTCAGCAGGACTACCGGCCGAACCCAATCCAAAGTAATCGAGCCAACGGAGCCAAGCTGGTTCCAGAAGATGTGCTTGGTTCGGATATCGCAGTCTGAGAACTTGTGCGCATGCGGCTGCACCTGCAGTATCGGCATCTGCTGCATTGATAGCCAGTAGAGTTGCAGGAGCGGGAATACTTAGCAACGCTGGGCGGCGGAAAACATGTGCTCTGGCATCGTTGAGTGCCGCCAACGCCATGCCGATCGCTCGCGCGGATAAAAACGGACCTCTTTGATCCCCAGGACTTAGTGCCGATGTATGATCTCGGCGTATACATTCCATACTCATATCGCACCAGAAGCGTAATTTACCTGTAGCAGTAGTCATTTTAAGGTACCTCCAGAAAATATTATTAGAGTTTTTCGAACACATGGATATCAGAAATGATTATCTTCCATATGTTATGTCGTAAAAATTTTTACAATTTTATTTAAACATACTCTGACCAAACTACCTTGTGACTTTTGTCACTCTATCCATAGTTTTTCCATATTGAAATTATTTCGATGGATTCGTAATCTACGATATAAGATTTCTGATAAATTTCTAACCGCACTAGGTGCGAAATGATCGATTCAGATCATTGATTATAATGTGGAATAAAAGTAAGCGTCGATTTGGAACTAAGAATTCTATGTTGTGGCCTGCTTTCCACCCCTCTAGCATCTAGAAATAACTTACCAGAAAGGTGCAGCAAAAAGTCATGATCTAGAACATGGGTTTATTGATTGTTGAATTAAAACGCTGTATCCCGGCAAGAATTTCTGATTTTGCTGATTCAACGCCGTCCCATCCTTGAATTTTTACCCACTTGCCTTCTTCTAGATCTTTATAGTGCGCGAAAAAATGAGCAATTTGAGATCGAACCAATTGAGGTAAGTCCTCGCAGGAGTTGATGTCCTGATAAAGATTGCATAATTTGTTGATCGGCACGGCTAACAATTTAGCATCTTCTCCTGCCTCGTCGGACATCCTGAGCATCCCGAGTGGCCGACAGCGCACGACAACGCCGGTAATCAGCGGTACGGGTGATATCACTAAAACATCTACAGGATCACCATCGTCGGATAAAGTGTGTGGAATATAACCATAGTTGCAAGGATAGTGCATGCAAGTTGACATGAATCGATCAACAAACATTGCGCCTGTCTCTTTATCAACTTCATATTTAATGGGGTCAGCATTCATCGGAATTTCAATAATGACATTAAAGTCATTGGGAATATCAGATCCAGAACCGACACGATCAAGATTCATGTTACCTCCATAAAATTAGCATTAAAGTATAGTGATAAGTATCAACTCTGTGCTGCTTTCGGAAGAAGTCCGATTTATTTGGATTCCAGATACATTATCCTAGAAGCTGCAGCATCGCGCGTATTTTATTTTTCCACAAAATAATCTGCCAGTAATTCACTGGCCCAATCGGGTAGAGTATGTTGCAGAAAATTAATCTGGCCGCTGTGGATAGCAACGACTTGCTGAAAAGGATTGTCTGCGCGTGAATTATCCAGAATATAAACCCGATCGCATAACGGCAGTGTTTGTTTGATAAGTTTTAGCACTCTGGGAATCCGGTTAACCACTTTTTCATCCGGAACATAATGCCCGCCTTCGCTAACTCGTTGCGCTACGCGCGCCTGATTGAGTGAAACATCGCTCAGGTGAATAAACACCAAAATGATTTCATAGCCGAGCGTTTTTGCTTGTGCGACAAAATCTATTTTTGAGGGATGCGAGAACACGGTTTCAAAACAAAAGCTTCGTCCTTCCCGCAACAATTGTGATCGCATCTGTCCCGCCAAAATTGCCGCATCATAACTATGCGATTCCGGGGCATGCGGATAAAGCAGTTTGGCCACGATATCGGCATTAACAAACGGCATATCCATTGGTGCCAGCCGCATACGGTAGAAAGTGCTTTTACCTGCACCATTTCCACCGGCCAGTACCCAAATGTTTTTGTGTACTCAAGCTGTTGTTTCATTTATTTCGATAAATACGCCACCCTGAAATTTTCCAGTTTTAATTGTGCCATCCGGATTAATTTGCTCCAGATAACCGGGGCGCGTTACTGAGACTTGATACTTTAACGGGCTGCTTGTCACCGTTTGCGGGAGTATTCCGCTCGCACGCTCAGCTTCCAGCGACTGAAATACTTCGCTGGGATCAATCGGTTTACTATGAACGGGTTCAATCCTGATTTTCGCCAATCCTGCTGAAATCGACAGCAGGTCGTCTGGGTCCAGCATCTTGGACACATTGCATCCAATTTCCGCCCAATATTCAATTTGCTCAGCCGTACTACGATGAAACCGTTCCCCCGTCAATGCCGCAGCCCGCATCAAATCTTCCTGCAAGTGGATCGGAGAAGCTGACTTTGCCATGGTTTTATCTCATCGATGAGTAGTAATTGCCTGATTGTAGCATTTTGCTACATGATCATCTGCGCTTGCTTAACGAGAAATTCTCCAGTGATAACAAATTTTGGTATTGGTGGGTATTTTGTATCGACAACTGGGTTAGGTTTCAAAACGAAGCTGCATTGCTTTAAAGTGATCTTCGCAATATTTTAGCAGTGTCCAAATGAAGAAAATAAGTCCTGATAGTTCGAGACTCTCTTCAATGGTGGTAATCATAATGTAGCCCAAATTCTCTTCCCCATATAACTCGGAATGGTGGCCGCCGATCAATTCAAAACCGATAGCTCCTCCAATATAGAGGATCGTAGCGATCAGAAACCTGATCCTTACTGTCGTAGGGAGATACAGCAGGAATTTCAGAAAGAACAGTCCGAGAGCTGTCACGAGTATAATACCCGGTATGACCCAAGTGAAATAAAAGATTCCGAAAATGCCATCAGCAAACAGCTGCGCTTTGAGCAGTGCTCGGGATGGCAAAATGAGCCTCTCATGGAATTGAGAGGATTCATCGAATGCCATGAGTAGGAGTCCGAATGAAAGAATTGCCCATTTTGATACATGCGGCATCATTTGTTTCCTATTAAATACTGTGATGAGTGCAAGCAGTAGGGCTGCAAAATGCATAAGTAATACAGAGAAATAGATTGGAATATTTTGCTCTTCATCAAGACTGAGGAGTAGAACAAGCCTTTTAAGATAATCAGCGCCAAACGTGAATTTCAAGAGTTGTCCGCCGATGCTAGCAAGGATCAAAATAACCGCCACCGCTGCTAATATGCGGGTAATCGTGGTTGAGTTGAATGATATCTCATGGATTGCTGTTTTCATAAGCGATGAATAATGTAAGTACGGTAGGGTGGGGGCGACAAAAGAGGTATATCGATCATGTTATTAACTTGCGATTCCCCGTGGTCTTGCCACGGGATTGTTTATTTTGCTTGCTTTGCTAATTGGCACATAAAGTTTGATTTTTCCATCATATTAACATGAGGCCAAAATTAATCAAACAGACCGAAGTTCGGTAGTGTCTCAGTTTGAAATTTTATAATTGTATCTAAATATAAACGCCACTAGGACGTAACTATATTACTTAGCTAGTCGAAACATACAAGAATGGAAGTATGTCTAAATTTGAAATAACAAGGTAAAATGTGCATTAACCAGCGAAT